>JALDXK010000117.1:0-12812 GCA_032155105.1 Acidobacteriota bacterium | reverse complement strand
CGAGCTCGGCTACTCGCTGCTGCCGATCGCGGTGATCGTCGGCAGCCTCGTCGGATTGATCCTGCTCGAGCCTGACTTCGGCACCGCGGTGTCGCTGCTCGCGGTGATCGGCATGATGGTGTTTGCCGCCGGCATCAGCTATCGCTACCTGCTGGGCGCCGGGCTGCTGATGCTGCCGGCGCTGTACGTGATCCTGATGCAGGCCGACTACCGGCGCCGCCGCCTGCTCACGTTCATGGATCCGTGGGTCGATCCGCTCGGCGACGGGTTCCAGATCATCCAGTCGTTGATCGCCGTCGGCACCGGCGGCGTGGCCGGCAAGGGCCTGATGAGCGGCGTGCAGAAACTGTTCTACCTGCCCGAGCCGCACACTGACTTCATCTTCGCGGTGATCGCGGAGGAGACCGGCCTGATCGGCGCGACGCTGGTGGTGCTGTGCTTCTGCGTGATCGCGTGGCGCGGGATGCGCACCGCGATGCGTGCGCCCGACAGTTTCGGCGCCTTCCTCGCGCTCGGCATCACCATGATGCTGGTGCTGCAGGCGTTCGTGAACATCAGCGTGGTGCTCGGGTTGATGCCGACCAAGGGCATCCCGCTGCCGCTGGTCAGCAACGGCGGGTCGTCGATGCTGATCAACCTGCTGGGCGTCGGCGTGCTGCTGAACATCTCGCAGCACCAGCAAATGGAGACGGGAGCCGCGTGATCGGTGCGCGTACTCATCGCGGGCGGAGGGACCGGCGGGCACTTGTACCCGGGAATCGCGCTGGCGCGCGAGCTGCTGCGTCGCGATCCGTCGACCGTGGTGTCGTTCGTCGGGACGGCGCACGGCATCGAGGCGCGGGTGATTCCGCGCGAGCAGTTTCCGCTGGACCTGATTCGCGTGGCCGGCCTGAAGGGCAAGTCGCGCCTCGAACGCGCGAAGGGTGTGCTGCTGTTGCCGGTGGCGGCCGTCGATGCGTGGCGCGTGCTGTCGGCGCGTCGCCCCGACGTCGTGGTTGGCGTGGGCGGATTTGCGTCGGGACCGGTGGTCGCGCTGGCGGCGGCGCGCGGCTATCCGACGATGCTGCTCGAGCAGAACGCGCTGCCGGGCGTGACCAATCGCCTGCTGTCGCGCGTGGTGCGCGCGGCGGCGGTGAACTTCGATGCGGCGTTGGCGTACTTCCCGCGGACCGGGTTCGTGGCCGGCAATCCGGTGCGCCCCGAATTTTTTCCGGCACAGCCCGAGGAGGCGAATGACCAGAGCAACACGCCGCGAGATGCGGCACGGGTCCTGATCTTTGGCGGTTCTCAGGGGGCGCACGCGATCAACGTGGCCATGGTGGAGGCGGCGTCGCGGCTGGCAGCCTCCGGGCTACGCCTTGCGATCACCCACCAGACCGGCGAGCGCGATTTGGATCCGGTGCGGACCGCGTACGAGCGCGCCGGTCTCGCGGCCAGGGTCGAGGCCTTCGTCTACGAAATCGACCGAGAGATGAAGGCGGCCGGCGTCGTGATCAGCCGGTCGGGGGCGACCACCCTTGCCGAGCTGGCCGCGTCCGGTACCCCGGCGATCCTCGTGCCGCTGCCGAACTCGACCGACGACCACCAGCGGAAGAACGCCGAGGTGGTGGCGAAGGCCGGCGCGGCACTGGTGATGGAGGAGCGCGATTTGAACGGCGACTCGCTCGCCGCGGCGATCACCGGCCTGGTGCGCGACGACGAGCGGCGGAGCCGCATGGCCATGGCCGCGCGCGCGCTGGCACGGCCCGACGCGGCGGAGCGGATTGCCGATCGTGTCGAGGAGTTAGCCCTTCGACTGCGCTCAGGGCAGGGTGGCCGCCGTGCTCGGTAAGACGAAGCGAGTCCACTTCGTCGGCGTCGGCGGCATCGGGATGAGCGGCATCGCGGAGCTACTGGCCAACCTTGGCTACGCGGTGTCGGGCTCCGATGCGAAGCGATCGCCGGTCACCGATCGGCTCGAGTCCCTCGGCGTGCGGGTGGCTGGCGCACATGCGGCGGTGAATGTCGGAGATGCGGACGTGGTCGTCTATTCGTCGGCGGTGCGGCCCGACAACCCGGAGGTGGTGGAAGCGCGCACGCGCCGGATCCCGGTGATCCCGCGCGCAGAGATGCTCGCCGAACTGATGCGGTTGCGGTTCGGCATCGCGGTGGCGGGCGCGCACGGCAAGACCAGCACGACCTCGATGGTCGCGCTGGTACTCGAGCGCGCCGGCCTCGACCCGACGGCGGTGATCGGCGGCCGGTTGAGCGCGTTCGGCAGCAACGCCCGGCTGGGGAGCGGGAAGTACATGGTGGCGGAAGCGGACGAGAGCGATCGCTCGTTCCTGAAACTGTCGCCATCGATTGCAGTGATGACGAACATCGATCGCGAACATATGGACGCGTACGGGAGCTTCGCAGACTTGCAGCAGGCCTTTGTCGACTTCGCCAACAAGGTGCCGTTCTACGGCGCCGTGGTGGCGTGCGCCGACGATGCGGAGCTCCGCGCGGTGATGCCGAACTTCCAGCGGCGGGTGATTACGTACGGCATCGATCCGGCTCGAGGCGCGCATCCGATCCTGTTCGCGAAGGACGTGCAGCTCGAAGGCTTCGGATCGCGGTGCGTCGTCGAGCGGCACGAGCGGCGCGGCACTGTGGGAGTGGACACGCTCGGCACGCTGACGCTGGCGGTGCCTGGCCGGCACTCGGTGCAGAACGCGCTGGCCGCCGTCGCCGTTGGCCTCGAGCTCGACGTGCCGTTCGCGACGATCGCCGCTGCCCTGGCCGAGTTCCGCGGCGCCGAACGCCGCTTCGAACAGCGCGGCACCATCAACGGCATTACCGTCGTCGATGACTACGGCCACCACCCGACCGAGATTGCGGCGGTGCTGTCGGCGGCGCGCGCCGCCAATCCGCAGCGCATCGTCGTGGCGTTCCAGCCGCATCGCTATACACGCACGCGCGACCTGATGACGGAGTTCGGCGTCGCGCTCGCAGCGGCCAACGAAGTGGTGCTGACGGATATCTACGCCGCGAGCGAAGAGCCAATTGCCGGCGTGACCATCGACGCACTCGCCGAGGCGATTAACCGCGTGCGGCCGACGCCGGTGCACGTCGTTCCGCAGCTGGCCGACGTGGCACCGCGCGTGGCCGACCTCGCGCGGCCTGGCGATCTCGTGATCACGCTCGGCGCCGGATCGATCGGCGGGCTCGCCAGCACGCTCGTCGCCGAGCTGCAGCGCCGCTACCAGCCGGGGGAACGCCGATGACGAGCCTCGCCAAGTCGACGTCGGGGCTCGGTGGCCAGGGAGCGGTGGGCAATGACAAGCGCTTCCGCCGCGCGCACGTGAAGCCGTCGCGCAGGCGGAGCCCGGCCTCGAGGCCCGCGTGGTTCGTGGCCAAGGTGCTGTTGTTCCTGACCGTGCTGGCCTACGCCGGCTATCAGGGCGTGACGCTGGTGGCCGCGGCGTCGTCGCTGCAGATCGGCCACATGACGGTGCGCGGGCACGAGCGGCTGTCGACCGGCGAGGTGCTGGCGCTCGTCGATGGCCTGCGCGGCCAGAACATCCTCGCGGTGAGCCTCGACGACTGGCGGCAGAAACTGTTGGCGTCGCCGTGGGTCGAGGACGCGACCATCCGTCGGGTGTTGCCGTCGACGGTCGAGATCACGGTGCACGAGCGATCGCCGATGGGCATCGGCCGCATCGGCATGTCGATGTACCTCGTCGACAGCAAGGGCGTGATCATCGACGAGTACGGCCCGAGTTACGCGGACATCGATCTGCCGATCATCGACGGCCTGGCGGCGTCGCCGCAGGACGGCGGTTCGATCGTCGATACGGCGCGGGCCGAGTTCGCGGCGCGCGTGCTCGCGTCGCTGACGACCCGACCGGAGATTGCGCAGAAGGTCTCGCAGCTCGACGTTGCCAACCTGCACGACGCCGTGGCGATTCTCGACGGTGACACGGTGCTGCTGCGGCTTGGCGACACGGATTTCGTGGCGCGCCTGCAGCAGTACCTCGACCTGGCGTCTGCGCTGCAGGAGCGCCTCAACACGACCATCGAATACGTCGACCTGCGGTTCGACGAGCGCTTGTATGTGCGGCCGGCCAAGCAGGTGGTGAAAAAGTGACCCGGCACATGCCGGATCCCGGATCCAGAAAGTAACGGAGGAAAAGTTTGGCACGACAGGAACGCTACGTGGTGGGCCTCGACATCGGCACTGCCAAGGTATGCACGGTGGTCGGCGAGCTGCTCGATGACGGCGGCGTCGACGTCATCGGCATCGGCGTCGCCGAATCGAAGGGGCTGAAGCGCGGCGTGGTCGTCAACCTCGAGGCGGCCGTCGATTCGATCAAGAAGTCGATCGAAGAGGCGGAGCTAATGGCCGGCGTCGAAGTCGGGTCGGTGCACCTCGCGATCAGCGGCCCGCACATCAAGGGCTTCAACAGCCGCGGCGTGGTGGCGGTGGCGGGCAAGAACCGCGAGGTGAGCCGCGACGACGTGCGGCGCGCCATCGACGCGGCGCGCGCGGTGTCGCTGCCGGCGGGTCGCGAGATCCTTCACGTGCTGCCGCAGGACTTCGTGGTCGACGAACAGGAGGGCATCGGCGCGCCGGTGGGCCTCACCGGGGCGCGGCTCGAGGTCAACGTCCACATCATCACCGGCAGCCAGACCGCCACGCAGAACCTCGTGGCGTGCGTCAACCGCGCCGGCGTCGAGGTGATGGACACGGTGATCGGGCAGCTGGCCGCCTCCGAGACGGTGCTCACCTCCGACGAGAAGGAGCTGGGCGTCGCCGTGATCGACATCGGCGGCGGCACCGCCGACCTGGCGATCTTCGAGCGCGGCAGCCTGTGGCACACCGCGGTGATCGCCGTCGGCGGCGATCACTTCACCAACGACATCGCGGTCGGCCTGCGCACGCCGATTCCCGATGCGGAGAAGGTCAAGCGCCGCGCAGGTTGCGCGTTGTCGTCGATGGTCGAGGAAGACGAGACCATCGAGGTGGCCAGCGTCGGCGGCCGCCCGCCGCGCGTAATGGCGCGCCGCATCCTGTCGGACATCCTGCAGCCGCGCGCCGAGGAAATGTTCCACCTGATCTGGGACGAAATCAGCAAGGCCGGTTACGAGAAGTCGCTCAACTCGGGCCTCGTGCTCACCGGCGGCGGCGCGCAGCTCGAGGGCATGTCAGAGATCGCCGAGCAGATCTTCGACCTGCCGATCCGCCGCGGCACACCAGTAGGCGTCGGCGGCCTTGCCGATCACGTGAGCAACCCGGCATTCGCCACCGCAGTGGGGCTGGTGATGTACGCGTCGCGGCATCGCAGCCCGGTGACTGCGAGCGCCGGCGGCGGCGCCCTGACCCGCGTCATGGGCCGGCTCAAAACCGTTTTCAAAGAGTTTTTCTAATGGCTAAGGCAATACGACCAGGAGGCACGATGGCTGACCAGGACTTCGAAGCGATGCGGCTCACGCTTGATGAAGAAGCGCGAATGGGCGCGCGGATCAAGGTGGTCGGCGTCGGCGGCGGCGGCAGCAATGCCGTGTCGCGCATGGTGCAGGCCGGCATCTCCGGTGTCGAGTTCATGGTCGCCAACACCGACGCGCAGGCGCTGAAGGCGAATCCGGCGCCGGTGAAAATCCAGATCGGCGGCAAGCTCACGAAAGGGCTGGGCGCCGGCGCGGATCCGAACGTCGGGCGCCAGGCGGCGCTCGAAGACACCGACAACCTCATCCAGGCGCTGTCGGGCGCCGACATGGTGTTCGTGACCACCGGCCTCGGCGGCGGCACCGGCACCGGGGCGGCGCCGGTGATCGCGAGCCTCGCGACCGAGCTCGGCGCGCTGACCATCGCCGTCGTCACCCGGCCGTTCAAGTTCGAAGGCCGCAAGCGCGCCCGGCAGGCCGAGCTGGGCCTCGAGTCGCTGCGCGAAGCCGTCGACACCGTGATCACGATCCCCAACGAGCGGCTGCTCAGCGTGATCGATCGCAATACCTCGATGCTCGACGCCTTCGTCACCGCGGACGATGTGCTGCGGCAGGCGATCCAGGGCATCTCGGACCTGATCCTCGTGCCCGGCCTGATCAACCTCGACTTCGCCGACGTGAAGACGATCATGTCGGGCATGGGCGTGGCGATGATGGGTACCGCGATGGCCGAAGGCAACACCCGCGCCGTCGACGCCGCCAACCGCGCCATCTCGAGCCCGCTGCTCGAAGACGCCTCGGTGAAGGGCGCGCGCGGCGTGATCATCAACGTCACCGGCGGCCCAGACATGTCGCTGCTCGAGGTCAACGAGGCGCTGACGATCATCCAGGAGTCGGCCCACGAAGACGCCAACATCATCTTCGGCGCGGTTGTCGATCCGACGCTCTCCGGCAAGGTGAAGATCACGGTGATCGCCACCGGCTTCGATCACGTGCGGATCGATCGCTCGACGCCCGCCAACGCGCCGATGCAGACGCCTGTCGACATGACGGCCTACACGACTCATCGCCCAAGCGAACCCGCCCCGTCCGTGATGCAGCCACGGGCGACGATCGTGCGGCGGCCTTCGCTGGAAGTGCCGGCGACGCAGCCCAAGGCGGTGGCGGTGGGCCAGAACAGCGTGCCGCTGCCCGATGATCCATCGGTTGCGGGCGAGTTCGACTTGAACCTCGACCTCGACGTCCCTGCGTTCCTGCGGCGGAACGAAGGGTAAACCGCTGCGGGCGCGGCACCGGCACGCCGGTGTGCGGGCTGATACAGTAGAGAGATCCAGGGGAGCCGCGAGCGCCGGCGCCGTAATTGCAGCTCGACGATTCCCTGAGATCGACATGAAAGCCCAGCATCAACGCGAACTCGCACAGGACACCCTTTCCCGCGAAGTCGGCTACGTGCGCAAGCCGCACGCCAACCGCCTCCGCGTGGCGTTGATCTTCCCCAACACCTACTTCGTCGGGATGTCGAACCTCGGCTTCCAGACGATCTACCGCCTCTTCAACGATCAGCCCGACATCGTCTGCGAGCGCGCGTTCCTGCCGCCCAAGCAGGAGCTGGCCGCGCTGCGCGATGCGGGCACCCGCATCGTGACCCTCGAATCGCAGACGCCGGTACGCGACTTCGACGTGATCGCGTTCTCGGTGTCGTTCGAGTGGGACTACACCAACGTCCTGACGATGCTGCGGCTGGCCGGCGTGCCGGTGCGCGCCGCCGAACGCGACCACACTCACCCACTCATCGTCATCGGCGGCGCCGTGACCTTCGTCAATCCCGAGCCGCTGGCGCCGTTTGCGGACGTGATTGCCGCCGGTGAAGGCGAAGTGCTCGTGCCGGCGCTCGTCGACGCGTTCGGCACCTCGTCGCGGCGCGAGCAGCTGCTGCGGCTCGCGCAGGCGCGCGGGTATTACGTGCCGTCGTTCTACGACGTCGAGTACGGCCCCGACGGCACCATCGCGCGTTACGTGCCTCGCGAGGGCACCGGAGCGCCGCCGGTGGTGCGCAAGGCCGCGCTCAAGAGCACCGACGCAGTTGATCCGCCCTCGACCACGATCTTCACGCCCGATACCGAGTTCGGATCGCGCTTCCTGGTCGAAGTGGTTCGCGGGTGCGCCAACCTGTGCCGCTTCTGCTGGGCCGGGTACAACTACCTTCCGGTGCGGGCGTTCCCGGCCACCCGGATCCTCGAGCTGGCCCAGGCGGCGCGCGCCCACTCGTCGCGTGCCGGCCTCGTGTCGATCGCGCTCTGCGATCACCCGGACATCGAGCACATCCTCCGCAGCCTCAAGGACATGGGCTATTCCATCAGCCCCGCCTCGCTGCGGCTCGACGACCTCACGCCGACCATCGTCTCGTTGCTGAAAGAGAGCGGCGAGCGCACGCTGACCATTGCGCCGGAGACCGGATCCGATCGCCTGCGCCGCGTGATCAACAAAACCGTGACCAACGAGGAGATTCTCGACCGCGCCGAGTTGATCTTCTCGTCCGGCATCGAGAGCCTGAAGCTCTATTACATGATCGGCCTGCCCACCGAGGACGATGCCGATCTTGTGGCGATTCGCGATCTGACGCTGCAACTGCACGCGATCATGCTGAAGCACGCCCGAGCACGCGGCCGGATCGGCCGCATCGTGGCCAGCGTCAATCCGCTCGTGCCGAAACCCGGCACCGCCTACCAGTGGTTGCCGATGGAGCGGACCGACGACATCGAGCGCAAGATGAAGCGGATGCGCACGCTGGTCTCGGACATCGACAACGTCTACTTCAACATCAAGAGCGAGCGGCACTCCTATTACCAGGCCCTGCTGTCGCTGGGCGATCGGCGGATCGCGCCGGCGATCGAGCAGGCCGAAGCCAACGGCGGCCAGTGGCGCAAGGCGTTGTCCGACGCCGGCCTCGACGGCGACTTCTATATCTACCGCGATCGCTCCGCCGACGCTGTGCTGCCCTGGAGCATCATCGACGGCGGCATGAAGGAGCCGTTCTTCCGCGCCGAGTTCGACAAGGCCATGCGCGCGGAATGGACGCTGCCGCCGAAGCGGGCGAAAGAGAACGCGCGCCTGCTGCCGGTCCTCAACTGAGCCGTCCCGTTAGCGTCAGCGGCACGACAGCAGGCGCCGGGCTTTCGCCTTTCAGCTGGCCACCGCGACCCGCGCCTCGAAATCGGCATAGGCCTGCAGCACGAGGTCGCGCATGCGCGTGGGCGTGTTGCCGTCGTTGACCGGCCGCAGCAACGCAAAGCTGCGCCGCTCGCCCTGCACCGAATACGTGCGGGCGGGGAAGGTGACGTTGCGGCCGGTGCCGTTGCGGCGCTCCCACACCGCGAAGCCGAGCAGGCGCAGCCCTTCCAGTTCACCTTCCGTAAAATGCACTTCGGCGTCCGCGAGCTTGCCCGTCGGCACGCCTTTGTCGTTCGGCATGATCTTGACCACCATAAGTTTCTCCACTCCCGCGGGCACCGCCCCGCCTTGTTGTGTTGTGTCGACTGGCACATCATCAAAGGTGATGCCACTACGAAACCGGCGTGATTCCGCACTGGCGCGGGATGCCGCCATCGCGGATGACAACCGTGGTTGCGCGATCGATCGGCGGCGGCGATGACGCTCCCGACGCCGGCCGCCGCATTTCATTGGAGCCGTGAGCCTTGGGGTGCCGCGCTGCGTTGCGCGCCGCTTGCGGCGAGCACGCAACATTTGTTTACGTCGAGGCAACTGGCGTTACCCGATGCCGAGAGCTGGAAGCTGGGGCTCGCGTCAGTGGGTGCGACCGCAGATCGCCTGATGCGCGTGAAGCAGGTGCATGGCAACACGGTGCGCGTGCTGCTGCGCGGGGCAGTGCCCAAATCGGCGAATGAGGAGCGCCCCGACGGCGATGCGATTGCGTCGAATCATCCCGGGCTGGTGCTGGCGGTGATGGTGGCTGACTGTGTTCCGATCCTGCTCGTCGATCCGGTGCACGGCGCCGCGGCTGCGGTGCACGCCGGCTGGCGCGGCACGTGCGCGCGGGTGGCGCCAGCGGCGATCGATGCGATGCGCCGCGAGTTCGGCACCCAGCCCGCGGATCTGATCGCCGCGATCGGGCCCAGTGCGGGCCCGGACGACTACGAAGTGGGACCGAGCCTGATCGATGCGTTCACGGCCGCCGGCCACGACGCGAGTGACCTCGATCGGTGGTTCATCCGCTCGTCTGCGAATCCGCACCTCGACTTGTGGCAGGCCAACACCGATCAGATGATCGCCGCCGGCCTGCGCGCCGATCGCGTGTTCACGTGCGGGCTCAGCACCGTCTCGAACGCCGGCGTGTTCCACTCCTATCGCGTCGATGGCGAGAAAGCCGGCCGCATGGCGGGGTTCATCGTGGTTCCGCCGCCGGCGTAGCTTGTGCCGCGCAGGCTCGGGCCCCCCGGCGTAGAATCGCGCATCGATGACACGCGGCCCATTGCTCGCGTGGGCCCTCGCGACCCTCGTGCTCGCGGCCTTCTCGATCTATTCAGCAGGCTCCGTCACGCATGGCTTCCCGGCCTACTACACCGCCGCGCGCCTGCTGCTCGACGGCGCGCTCGGTCCCTCCGCGTATGACGATGCGTGGTTCGGCGCCTACCTGCAGCAGTTGACGGGTTCGAACATCCGCGAGATCTTCACGCCGAATCCGCCGACGATGGCCTTGATGGCGCTGCCTGTCGCCGCTCTTGGCGCGCAGCCGGCCCGCGCGGTGTGGTTGTTCGCGTCGGTGGCCTGCTTCGCCGCCGCGGTGTTTGCGCTCGCGCGCGAGCGTGAGCGCCGGGACGGCGCGGTACCCGTTGCGTCGTTGCTGCTCACGCTCCTCGCGCCGGCAGTGTTCACGAACCTCCGCATCGGTCAGGGCTACCTGATCGTGTTCGCGCTGTTTGCGGCCGCGGTGATCGCGTGCGCCCGCCGCCACGACGGGCGCGGCGGTGTTGCACTGGGCCTACTGCTCGGCCTGAAGACCAGCGGCACGGCGCTGGTGGTGGTGCTGGCTGTCCAGCGTCGCTGGCGCGCGATCGCCGTGGCAATGAGCGTGGCTGCGGCATTGGCGCTGATCGTGACGCCGTTCATCGACGCCACGATGTGGTGGCGCTATCCGGACGTAGTGCGGTCGTTCGTGCAGCGTCCATCGGGCTCGGTAACGGCATACCAAACGACGTTGAGCCTGTTCCGCCGCTTGTGCGTGGCAGACCCGGTGTGGAACCCATCGCCGGCCGCATCGTGCGCGCCGGTTGCGTTTGCGATTCCCTATGCGCTGCTGGCCGTGGCGCTGCTCGTGACCGTGGTAGCGGTGCGTCGATCGCCGCGCGCCACGGCAGGGCTGGCGGCCGCGGCGGTGTTGTCGCTGCTGGCATTGCCGGCGTCCGCCGAAGTGCACTTCGTCCTGCTCGGCATTCCGCTGCTGCTGATTCCGCTGCGGCCCTGGGAACTCGCGTTGATCGGGGCACTCCTGATCGTCCCGCTCGAGATCACCGCCGAGCGTTTCACCAGCGGCTGGTGGGTGCTGCTCGCGTATCCGCGTCTCTACGCCGCCTGGCTGCTCTGGGCCGCGAGCGTTCGCGAGCTGTCGTCGGTAGCGCGCCGCTAACACGTCCTTATCAAGTTCTTTACAAGCTGTTGCGCGCATGGCGGCGTCGGTCCATCGCGGGACGCCCCGTCGGTGCTACCATGCGCACGCAGGAGGTCGGGTTATGGCGCTTTCACGTCGCGATTTCGTCCGGAGGCTTGGTGCAGGTGGGGCGGCCATCGCCACGGCATCCCACATCATCGGTTACGGCCATGAGGAGCTATTGGCCTTTACCGGCGACCAAGGCCAGCGCGGCGGCAGCGCCGGCGGCCCGGTTGCCATTCGGCTCAGCAGCAACGAGAACCTGAGGGGCCCGAGCCCGAAGGTGCTTGAAGTACTGAAGCAGCACCCGTCAAAGGAATTGGGCCTGGGTTATCCGCCGCCCAACGTCAGCGCGTTCGTCGACACGATCGCGGCCACCTACGGCGCCAAGCCGCAAAACGTCATCATCTCCACGGGATCTGGTGAGATCCTGACCGCCGCGGTGATGGCCTACTGCGCGGGCGACAAGGCGCTCGTCACTGGCGATCCGTCGTATGGCTCGCCGGCAGGCACCGCACAGCGCATCAAGGCGCCAGTGAAGCTGATTCCGGTCGACTCGAAATTGCGCCTCGACCTGGAAGGAATGATTCGCGCGTCGATCGGCGCCGGTCTCGTGTTCCTCTGCAACCCGAACAACCCCACATCGTCCGTGGACACGGTGGCGAACATCGAGCAGACGGTCCGCCTGATCAAGCAGCGCTCGCCTGAAACGGCGATTCTGATCGACGAGGCGTACCTCGAGTACGCGACGATGCCGGGGTCAGGTACGTTGATGAAGGTGGCGCTCGAATTGCCGGGGGTGTTTGTGTCGCGCACCTTCTCCAAGGCCTACGGCATGGCCGGCATGCGCATGGGCTACGCCCTTGGCCTGCCCGACACCATGAACAAGGTCGGACGGGCGTGGGGCCTCGGCAGCATCAACGAGCTGCAGGCGGTGGCTGGGATCGCGGCGCTGAAAGACACGGCGCACATGGAGTGGGAGCGCCAGGAGAACAAGCGCGTCCGCGACTGGACCCAGGCGCAGTTCCGCGAGATGGGCTTCGACTCGCCGGAATCGCAGACCAACTTCATCTTCGTGAACATCAAGCGGCCGGCCGTGGAATTCCGCGATGCGGCGCGCGCGCAGGGTGTGGCGGTGGGCCGCGACTTCCCGCCAATGGAGAAGACCTACGCGCGCATCTCGCTCGGCACGATGGACGACATGCAGAAGGCCATGGTGGTCTTCAAGCAGGTCCTCGGAAAGAGCTCGGTCTAGTTTCGGCCGATCGCAAACAGCGTCGAGGCGCCGCGCACGAACATCACGCCGTCGGAGATCGCCGGCGTGGCCATCAGCGTTTCACCCATCGAATTCGTGGCGAGGTGCTTGAACACCTCGCCCGCTTCGATCACCAGCATCTCGCCGTCTTCATTCGACAGATAGATCTTGCCGCCGGCCGCCACCGGCGAGGCGCTGAAGCCGCTGCCGACGAGCGGCAGCCGCTGGCGGTAGATCTCCTTGCCCGTCCCGATCTGATAGGCATCGAGCACGCCGTTGTTGGCGAGCACGTAGAGCAGTCCCCGGTAGGCCAGCGGCGTCGGCATGTACGAGCCGCGGCCTGTCTTGCTCCACGCCACCGATGCGCTCGTGGTCTCGTCCTTCGCCAGCGTGAGGTTGCCGCGCGCGCCGGGCTTCACGGCGAACACCGGGCGTTCGGGGGCGCGGCCGCTGGCAATGATGTGCAGGCCGTCGGCGTAGATC
>JALDXK010000116.1:0-12866 GCA_032155105.1 Acidobacteriota bacterium | reverse complement strand
CCGGCGGCCTCTACGATCCCGCGAACATGCCGCTGCTCCACCACGTGCAGCAGGCGTTGCGCGCGCACGTCCACTACCAGCTCGACGTGCAGTACATGATCAAGGACGGCCAGGTCGTGATCGTCGACGAGTTCACGGGCCGCCTGATGCCCGGACGCCGCTGGAGCGACGGCCTCCACCAGGCCGTCGAGGCCAAGGAAGGCGTCAAGATCGAGCGCGAGAACCAGACGCTCGCCACCATCACCTTCCAGAACTACTTCCGCAAGTACCAGAAGCTGTCGGGCATGACCGGCACCGCGGTGACCGAGTCGGCCGAGTTCGCCAAGATCTACAACCTCGACGTCATCGCGATTCCCACCAACCGCGACATGGTCCGCATCGAGGAGCCCGACCTGGTCTATCGGACCGAGGGCGAGAAGTGGGCGGCGATCGTCGACGACATCATCAAGACGACCGAGCTGGGCCGTCCGGCGCTGGTCGGCACCGTGTCGATCGAGAAGTCCGAGCGTGTGTCGAACATGCTCAAGAAGAAGGGCACGAAGCACATCGTGCTCAACGCCAAGTATCACGCCCAGGAAGCCGAGATCGTGGCGCAGGCCGGCCGCAAAGGTGGGGTCACGATCGCCACCAACATGGCGGGCCGCGGCACCGACATCCTGCTGGGCGGCAATCCCGAGTACATGGCGCGCCAGCAAAGCCTGAACGAAGGTGTGGCAGAAAAAGTCATCAAGGGCGAGGAACAGTACGTAGACGATGACGAGTGGGTGAATTTTTTTCACGTCGACAGCTTCTATCGCGTCAAGCGCGCCGACTGGGATCGCATTTTCACCCACTTCGAGCATCAGACCGCCGAGGAACACAAGGAAGTCGTCAACCTCGGTGGGCTGCACATCATCGGCACCGAGCGCCACGAGGCGCGGCGCATCGACAACCAGCTGCGTGGCCGCGCCGGCCGCCAGGGCGATCCGGGGTCGTCGCGGTTCTTCCTGTCGCTCGAAGACGACCTGATGCGCATCTTCGGCTCCGATCGCATCTCGGGGCTGATGCAGCGGCTTGGCATGGAAGAAGGCGTGCCGATCGAGCACGGCATGGTGACGCGTGCCATCGAGCGCGCGCAGAAACAGGTCGAGGCGCAGAACTTCTCCGTCCGCAAGCACCTGCTCGAGTACGACGACGTGATGAACAAGCAGCGCGAGAGCGTCTACACGCTGCGCCGCGAGATCCTCGAAGGGAAGATTCACCTGAGCGAAGAGGAGGTCGTCGACATCCGCGGCTACCTCCGCGCCACCGCCGAGGACATGTTCGACGATCGCGTCGAGGAATTCGCCGGCAAGGACGTCGAGGCCGAGGATGTGGACGTCCAGGCCCTGGCCCGCGAGCTCACGCAGCTGTTCGCGCTCGACGACGCCGACCTCACCGGCATCGACCAGATGGACACCGAAGAGCTGAGCGATCACCTGTGGGCGAGGATCATCGCGAAGTACGACGAGAAGGAAAAGATTGTCCCGCGCGACATCCTCGATCGCGTCGAGCGCGACATCATGCTGCAGATCGTCGATCAGCAGTGGAAGGACCACCTCTACTCGCTCGATCACCTGAAGGAAGGCATCGGCCTGCGCGGCTACGGCCAGCGCGATCCGCTCGTCGAGTACAAGAAGGAAAGCTTCGCGCTCTTCAAGGACATGCGCCGCCGCATCGAGGAAGAGATCGTCCGCTACGTGTGGTGGCTGAGGCCGGTGGTAGAAGGCGACGGCACCCAGGCCAAGGTGACCGCGCCGGCCCGCCCGGCGCCCCGCAAGCCCGCGGCGCTGAGCTACAACAATCCGCAGCAGGCGCAGCCGAGCGTGTTCGGCGGCAGGGCTGCAGCAGCGACGGCCCCAGCGGCGGTTGCGGGCAATGACCTGATGCAGGAGCGCGTCCCGGCGCGCGTCGGCGGAGACGACGTGATCAAGACGGTGAAGCGCGAAGAGCCGAAGATCGGCCGCAACGACCCGTGCTGGTGCGGCAGCGGCAAGAAATTCAAGAAGTGCCACGGGCAATAGACGGCACAGAAACACCAGGGCCACAGAAAGCGCTGATGACACAGACCAGGGAATTGCGGGACAAAGCCATCGGCGCCGATCTCCGGACGGCGCTCACCTTCGACGACATTCTGCTGGTGCCGCGGCACTCGACCGTCCTCCCCGCCCAGGTAGACGTCAGCACCCGCCTCACGCACAACATCAAGTTGAACGTGCCGCTCCTCAGCGCCGCCATGGACACGGTGACCGAGTCCGAGATGGCCATCGCCATGGCACAGCAGGGCGGCCTCGGCGTGATCCACAAGAACCTGTCCGTCGAAGACCAGGCGCTCGAAGTCGATCGCGTCAAGCGATCGGAGAGCGGCATGATCGTCAATCCGATCACCCTGGGACCGACCGCGCTGATCCGGCAGGCGCTCGACCTGATGCAGAAGTACCGCATCTCCGGCGTGCCGATCACCGAGGACGGCAGCAAGGAAGGGCGCCTCGTTGGCATCCTGACCAATCGCGATCTGCGGTTCGAGACCAACACCGCGCGGTCGGTGTCGGACGTAATGACGAAGGAGCGGCTGATTACCGTGCCCGTCGGCACCACGCTCGACCAGGCGCGCGAGTTGCTCCACACCGCCAAGGTCGAGAAGCTCCTCGTCGTCGACAAGGATTTCCGGCTCAAGGGCCTCATCACCGTCAAGGACATCCAGAAGGCGATCAAGTATCCGAACGCGTGCAAGGATTCGCTCGGGCGCCTGCGCTGCGGCGCGGCGGTCGGCATTGCGCGCGACACGCTGGAACGCGCCACCGCCCTCGTCAACGCGCACGTCGACGTGCTGGTGGTCGACACCGCCCACGGTCATTCGCAGGGCGTGATGGATATCGTCAAGCAGCTGCGCAAGGCGTTCCCGGATCTCGATCTGATCGCCGGCAACGTCGCGACGCCTGAAGCCACGGAGGCGCTGATCGGCATCGGCGTCGACGCGGTGAAGGTCGGCATCGGCGCCGGCTCGATCTGCACCACGCGCATCGTCGCCGGCATCGGCGTGCCGATGATTTCGGCGATCGCGGAGTGCGCCTCGGCCGCCGCCAAGCGCGGCATTCCGATCATCGCCGACGGCGGCATTCGCACATCAGGCGACGTGGTCAAGGCGCTCGCCGTGGGCGCGAGCTGCGTGATGGCCGGCAACCTGTTCGCGGGAACCGACGAGAGCCCAGGCGAGTTCATCCTCTACCAGGGCCGCACCTACAAGGAATATCGCGGCATGGGATCGATCGGTGCGATGCGCAGCGGCAGCCGCGATCGGTATTTCCAGGACGACTTCGAGCTTGAAAGCGGCACCAGCCCCGCGGGCCGGCAGCAGGGCATGGAGAAGCTGGTGCCCGAGGGCATCGAGGGCCGCGTGCATCACAAGGGCAGCCTGGCCATGGTGGTACATCAGCTGCTTGGAGGACTGCGCGCAGGCATGGGCTACTGCGGCGCGCCGACGATTCCGGATCTGCAACGCGATGCGGATATCATCCGCATCACCAACGCCGGCTTCCGTGAGAGCCACGTGCACGATGTGACGATCACGAAAGAAGCCCCGAACTACCGATCCGAGTAACCTCCGGCCGTAGGGGCCGGGACTTCAGTCCCGCCCGTCAGCGTGCTACCATCTTCCGGTTCCCACAACTGGAAGATCTGCATGATGAATTTCAGGAGAGGCGTGTTGCTCTGCCTCCTGCTCGCCGCGACTGCGGGATGCGACCGCGTGACCAAGCATCTCGCCGTCACTACCCTCGCCGGCTACCCCGACCATTCGTTCCTTGCCGACACCGTACGGCTGCAGTATCACGAGAACCCGGGAGCCTTCCTTTCCCTCGGCGCCGCCTGGAGCCCGGTCGCGCGGACCCTGGCGTTCCAGGTCGCCAATGGACTCTTCTTGCTCGCCTTGGCAATCGCCGCCACCCGTCGGCGCCTGTCGTGGATCGAAACCTGCGGCTTCGGGCTGTTCATGGCGGGGTCCCTCTCGAACCTGATCGATCGGATCGCGGTGGGCAGCGTCATCGATTTCATGAACGTCGGCATCGGCCCGGTACGCACCGGCATCTTCAATATTGCTGATGTCGCGATCCTCGTCGGCGTCGTCCTGTTACTCGCCCAGCAGTACCGCCCCACGACGCGACACCATCCGACGCCGTAGCTCTGGCCGACTCCAGCCGGCATGCTGTAGGTAAAGTCCTTCCTTTTTACACCTCGGCAGTGTCAAGTCTGCACGCCTCCACGCCGATAAGAACCTTCGACTGTGCGTTTTAACAGCCCTACTGTGTTGGCAAGGGAAATGCACTTAATGGAGTCGTATGGAGTTGCTCGCTAGACTTGGCGCCGTTCTCGGAATCTCGCTGGCACTGACCCTGTTGCTGCTCATGCTGTATCAGGACGATCCGCAGCAGGCACAGGCGGGGCAACCGGCGTCGATCACCCAGGCGTCGACCACCGCGGTGGCGGTCGACACCCCGTAATCGCAGGAGGTCACCGTTCGATCGTGAACGACACGGTGACGAACATCCGCACTTCGACGGCCTCACAATTGAGGTAGGTCGGCGAAAATTGCCACTGGCTCACCGCCGCCAAGGCCTCATCTTCCAGTTCCGCGTTCGTCGGCGACACCACCTCGACGCTTCTCACCCGCCCATCCGTTCCGATCCGCGCCTGCACCAGGATGCTTCCTTCGATGCCTGCATCGATCCAGGCCTGCTTGTACTCCGGGCGCACGTCAAATAGCTTCCGTGGCGGTTTCAGGTTTCCGCCAACCGATGTCGAACCGCAGGCCGGGGCCGCCGGCATGGGCAACGGCGCGGCAATTGGCGACGGTTTTCCAGGTGGCGGCGCCGACGACGTGTCGGGCGTGGTGCCGCCCCTGACCGTCACCGTCTCGCGCAGTGTTCCCACCTCCAGTTGCAGGGTCATCGTCGAGGCGCCGGCGATCTGCACACGTTGGCGCTGCGATGAAAAGCCGGGATAGCGAGACGACAACATGTACTCGCCCACGGGAATCGCCGGGAACTGGAATGTCCCGGTGCTGTCGGTCGTGGCCTCGAGCGGCGCTCCGCCGAGGGCGGGCACCAACCGGACGGTAGCGTTCGGCAACGGCAATCCGGACGGGTCGACGACCGTGCCCGACGGCGTTGACTGAGATTGCGACGCCGCGGCGATCGGCAGGGCCACGCCCAGCAGGACGGCGACGAGCGCAAGCCGGCGGAATCGCGAGACGGGCCGCCGGTTGACGTGCGGGTTCAACATGGCACGAACTCTCCTCTCGAGCGTAGATGGACGGGCAATCGATGGTGCGGGCAGCCAGGTGCGTCCATGTCCCCTGAAGGCTCGCGCAAGTGTGACCAGGTGCGACGCATAGGCCGTGCGATCGAAGCCGAGGTCGAGGACGATGTCGTCGCAGGCCTGCTCGCTTTCGCGGCGCAAGCGCGCGCAGGCGATCCAGAACAGCGGGTTGAACCAGTTCACCGCCCGCGCGCATTCGGCGGCCACCTGAATCATCCAGTCGCGCCGGGCAATGTGCGCCATCTCGTGCGCGACCACGGCGCGCACGCGATCAGCGGGCCACCCCGTCGCGCCCGCGGGCAGCAGGATCACCGGCGCGATCACCCCCCACGTCACGATCAACGCCGGATGCCGGGTGACCAGGATGCGCACCGGACGGCGGATGCCCAACTCGCGCTGCACGCGCTCACCGGCGGCCGGCCATGTCTCTCCGGCACGCGTCGAGTGGGCGCCGAGCCAGACCAGCCAGGTCACCGCAATCAGGAGCACGCCCAGGCTCACCGCAGCACCTGCGGCCCAGATCCAGAGCAGCACACGTCCAGGTGCCATTGCGGCGGTGCGTGACGGCGACCAACGCGGCGCTGCCGGCATGATCGGCTCGAAGGTCACGGTTGATTCGACATCGACGGAAGGCAGCCGGTCAGCGGCGTTGTCAGACCATACGAGTGACGGCAGTTGCCACGCCGGCATCAGCGCGTGCAAGGCCGGCTGGGCCGCCGACAGCGCCAGGCCGGAGGCCAGAACCCAGTGGCGCAACGCCGCTGGCTCGCCGCGTAGTATCCGCATCGCGACAAAGCCGACCAGCAGCACCAGCGACGATCGCGCGACGAGCTCGAGCACGAAGGTCATCTCGCCTCCTCCTCTCTGGCCTTGGCCACGAGGTCGGCGATGCGGTTGAGTTCCTCGTCGCTCAACCGTCCGCCATCGGGTCCGAGCATCGCCGCCACGACCTTCTCCACCGAGCCGTCGAAGAAGGTGTTGATCACGTGCTTGAGCGCGGACTTGCGGACCACGTGACGCGGCACCACCGGCAGGTAGACGAACTTGTGCCCCTCGGATTCGTGGCGCACGTGTCCCTTGGCCTCGAGCACGCGCAACTGGGTCCGCACCGTGGAATCGCTGCGTTCGCCCGGCAGGGCCTGGAGCAGCTCGGCGGCGGTGGCGCGGCCACGCTGGTAGAGCACGTCCATGATCTGTCGTTCGCGCCGTGAAAGATCGGTATGCGGAGGATTGGGCACTGTTATTTTCCTAACAGCAGGAGACGTTATAAAAATAACAGACGATTGTCAACCCGGCTTATGGGCATGCCACAAAACGCCGGGGTTTAGAGCCGGGCGATTTCGATTGTGCGGGTGTCGCCGCCGGCGTCGGTGATCGTGACGACGATAGCGCCGGGAATCGGACGCGCGAGCCGCTCCGACCACTCCACGGCCGTAATGCCCCGCGCGGCGAGGTCTTCGTCCAAGCCGATCTCATCCAGCTCGGCGCGATCGAGACGATACAAGTCCACGTGAATCAGCGGCAGCCGGCCGCCGCGGTACTCGTGCACCAGGGTAAAGGTGGGGCTCGTGACCTCGCCCGGGTCCACGCCGAGGCCTTCGGCGAGGCCCTTCACGAATGCCGTCTTGCCGGTGCCGAGATCGCCAGACAACAGGACCACCGCACCGGCACCGAGCGACGGCGCCAGCGTGGCCGCGACCACGCGCGTGTCGGTTTCAGAGTTGGATTGGCAAGTCACGGCCGCGCACAATCGGTGCCTAATCGGCGTTTAATCGGTGGCCGGCGTTTAATCGGCGGCCGCTTTGCTGGCGGCGATGCGGCGGCGCGCGGTGACCTCGAGAATCGCATCGCCGATGTGCTCGATCAGATCGCCTGCGGTCATCGACACCTCGCCGTTGTCGGCGTCGGCCAGCTCCCCCGCCGACCCATGGAGATAGACGGCGAGCTTGCACGCCGCTTCCGCGTCGAGCAGCTGCGCCAGCCAGGCGCCGATCATGCCGGCGAGCACGTCGCCGGTGCCGCCGGTGGCCATGCCGGGACAGCCGGTCGGGTTGACGAACACCTTCTCGTCGGGCGTGACCACGAGCGTCCGATAGCCCTTCAACACCACATAGAGCTTGTGGCGCTTCGCGAAATCGGTGGCGAGGCCGATGCGATCGGCCTGCAGATCTTCGACCGTGCAGCCAACCAGCCGCGCCATCTCTCCCGGGTGTGGCGTGATGATCAGATCGCGGCCCTCGCGGCCGACGAGCATTGCCGGATCGTCGGCGAACGCGTTGAGCGCATCCGCGTCGAGCACCATCGGACCTTCACACTTGTCGAGGAGCTCGCGCACGAACGTCGTCACGCCTTCGCCTCGGCCGAGACCGGGCCCGGCGACAATCACGTCGGCATCGATGCCGAGCACCGCGTCGACCGCCGCATAGTGCACGGTGCCGGTGGAGGTTTCGTCGAGGCCTTCGGTCATGTATTCCGCCGCATGCGCGGCGATGCTCGGCTGGCACGAGCGCGGCGATGCCACGGTAACGAGCCCGGCTCCGGACCGCAGTGCGCCCTGGGCGCACAGCACGGCCGCGCCAGCCTTGCCGAGCGATCCCGCCACCACCAGGACGCGGCCGAAGTCGCCCTTGTGCGCGTCAGGGGCGCGCGGCTGAATCAGGGGGCGCATCTGCTCGCGCGTCAGCAGCTCGATCTGCGGACCCTCGAGCTGATCGAACACGTCGCCGGGAATGCCGATGTCGGCGATCACCACTTCGCCCGACTTCATCTCCGCGGGCGGTAGCACCAGCGGCAGCTTGGGCGCGCCGAGCGTGACCGTGACGCTCGCTTCGATGCAGTCACCGATCAGATCGCTCGTATCGGACGACATCCCGGAGGGAATGTCGATCGCGACGATGGGCACCCCGGCTTCGTTGAGGTCCGCCACCACCGTTTCGTAAAAGCCCGTGAGCGGGGTCTTCAGGCCGGTGCCGAACATCGCGTCGATGATCAGATCGTGCCCGGCGATCTCCGCGCCGTGCAGCTCCCACGACGTCTCGTCCGCGACTTCGACCACCGTCTGCCCGATGCGGCCGAGGATCTCGAGGTTGATTCGCGAGTCGCCCTTCACCTCACTCACGCTGCCAATCACGAAGACCGACACATCGAAGCCGCGCTGGTGCAGCGTGCGGGCCACCACGAAGCCGTCGCCGCCGTTGTTGCCCTTGCCGCAGACGATGGCGATCTGCCGCTCGGCGAGATCGGGGTAGAGGGACTCGATCGCCGCCACGACCTGGCGGCCGGCGTTCTCCATGAGGACGAGCGACGCGATACCGATGTCCTGGATGGTGCGGCGATCGGCCTCGCGCATCTGGGCCGCGTTGAGGATGCGCATTGCTTCGAACTGTAGCATCATCTTCGCGGTGAGACATCTCGCGATCTATGGCGTCGCCGCCGGCGCGCTCGTCGTCGCCATGCGCGTCGTCGAATACCGCTTCCTGGTCGTCCAGCACTCGGTCGAGATCTACGGCGCGTTGATCGCGACGGCGTTCGCGGCGCTGGGCATCTGGCTGGGATTGACCATGACCGGGCGGAAGGTGGTGGTCCGGGAAGTGACGGTGGAAGTCCCGGTCGCCGCGCCGGCGGCGCCCTTCGTGCCCGACCCCGCCCGCATCGAGGCCCTGGGCATCACTCCGCGCGAGCTCGAGGTCCTGCAGCTCATTGCCGAGGGCCTGAGCAACAAGGAAATGGCCGAGCGGCTGTGCGTCAGCGAGAACACGGTGAAGACACATGCCAGCCGGGTGTTCGACAAGCTGGGCGCCAGCCGCCGGACGCAGGCGGTGCAGCTCGCCAAGAGCCAGCGAATCCTCGCCTGAACGGGTGATTTCACGCCTCCCACCATAAAATCATTCGAAAGAATGACGACGGCCGGCGCGACGCGAGGCTAGGTTTGCGGCGGAGGCACCCTACGTATGAAAAAAGTCGTTCTCACCTTCGGCCTGCTGTCTGGCGCCGTCGCCGCCGCCATGATGTTTCTCACCTTGCCTTTTGCCGAGCGTATCGGCTTCGACCGGGCCATGGTGGTCGGCTACACGATCATCGTGATCTCGATGTTGTTCGTGTATTTCGGCGTGCGATCGTACCGGGACAACGTCCTCGGCGGGCGCATGACGTTCGGCGCTGGCTTTCGCGCCGGCCTCTTGATCACCCTGATCTCGGCGGTCTGCTACGTGGTCTCGTGGCTGGTGATGTTCTACGGCTTCATGCCGGAGTTCGCCGAGCAGTACGCGGCGTACACCGTTGAGTCCGTGCGCTCCCGCGGCGGCAGCCAGCTGGAAGTGGACGCGGCCATCAAGCAGGGCGAAGACGCCATCCAGCTGCTGAAGAACCCGGTGACCAACGCAGCCGTGTCTTTCCTCGAGCCGCTGCCGGTGGGGTTGCTCGCCACGGTGATCTCAGCAGTTGTACTGAGGAAGCACGAGGCACCGTAGTACCCACTGGGCTTTTTAAGCGTACGCTTCCATCGGGGGGCAGATACACACCAGATTTCTGTCCCCGTATGGATTGTCGATGCGGCCGACGCTCGGCCAGAACTTGCTGGCCCGCACCCACGGCAGTGGGTAGGCGGCCTGCTCGCGCGAGTATGGATGCGGCCAGTCACTGGCTGTCACCGCCGCGGCGGTGTGCGGCGCGTTCTTGAGCACGTTGTCCTTCGCGTCGGCCTTGCCGGTGACCACCCCGTCGATCTCCTTGCGAATCGCGATCATCGCCTCGCAGAAGCGATCGAGCTCCGCCTTCGGCTCGCTCTCGGTCGGTTCGATCATCAAGGTGCCCGGCACCGGGAACGATACCGTGGGCGCGTGGAAGCCGAAGTCCATCAACCGCTTCGCCACGTCTCCCTCTTCCACGCCCTTCGCCTTGAAGGCGCGCAGGTCGAAGATCATCTCGTGCGCGACGCGGCCGTTCTCACGGGTGTAGAGCACGTCGTAGTACTTCTCGAGCCGCGACTTGAGGTAGTTGGCGTTGAGGATCGCGAACTTCGTGGCGTTGGTCACGCCATCCCGGCCCAGCATGCGGATGTAGCCGTAGGAAATCAGCAGGATGCTGGCGCTGCCCCACGGGGCAGCTGAGACGGGAGGAATGGCTCGAGCCGCTGGACCTGAGGCTCCGGCTCCGCGTACGTCGACTAAGGGATGCCCGGGCAGGAACGGCGCGAGGTGCTTCGCCACGCCGATCGGCCCCATGCCGGGACCTCCGCCGCCGTGCGGAATCGCGAAGGTCTTGTGCAGGTTGAGATGGCACACGTCCGCGCCAATCGTGGCCGGGCTCGTCAGGCCGACCTGCGCGTTCATATTGGCGCCATCCATGTATACCTGGCCGCCGTACTTGTGAATGGTGTCGCAGATGTCGCGAATCGCATCCTCGAACACGCCGTGCGTCGACGGATACGTGATCATCAGGCCCGCGAGATCTTTCGCGTGCGCTTCGGCCTTCTTCTTCAAGTCGTCGACGTCGACGTTGCCGTTCGGCGCCGTCGCCACCACCACCACCTTGAAGCCGGCCATGATCGCGCTGGCGGGGTTGGTCCCGTGCGCCGAGGCGGGAATCAGCACCACGTCGCGCGCGCCCTCGCCGCGCGACTGGTGATAGGCGCGCATCACCGCGAGACCAGCGAACTCCCCTTGCGCGCCGGAGTTCGGCTGCAGCGACACCGCGTCAAAACCAGTGATCGCACAGAGCGCGTCTTCGAGCTCGGCGGTGATCTGCCGGTACCCCTCGGTCTGATCCGCCGGTGCGAACGGATGGACGCGCGAGAACTCCTCCCACGACACCGGGTACATCTCGCTCGCGGCGTTGAGCTTCATCGTGCACGACCCGAGCGGGATCATCGATGTGTCGAGGCTGATATCCTTGCGCTCGAGGCTGCGAATGTAGCGCATCATCTCGCTCTCGGACCGATGCGAGTTGAACACCGGGTGCGTGAGGTACGCGCTCTTGCGAACCAGCGCCGCGGGCCACCTGGGGCCGCTCGCATCCTCGCTGAGCGCCACCGCGCCGGCCTTCTTCGGTGCGCTGCCAGCGAAGATCTCGACGAGGGCGGCAAGTTCGCCCGCGGTCACCGTCTCGTCGAGCGCAACGCCGATCGCGGTGTCGCCGACGTAGCGGAAGTTGAAACGGCTCGCCACTGCCCTGGCGCGGATGTCCTTGACGCGGGCCGCGTCCGTGACGATGCGCAGCGTGTCGAAATAGTGCGCGTTCTGCTGATCGAAGCCAAGCGACGTGAGCGCGCCGTCGAGCGCGCGGGTCATGGCGTGCACGCGCGTGGCGATCGCCTTGATGCCCTCGGGGCCGTGATACACGGCATACATGGCCGCCATGTTCGCCAGCAGCGCCTGCGCGGTGCAGATGTTCGAGGTCGCCTTCTCGCGGCGGATGTGCTGCTCGCGCGTCTGCAGCGACATGCGATACGCGCGGTGGCCGTGCGTGTCGATCGACACGCCGATCACCCGGCCCGGCATGTGACGCACGAACTCCTGGCTCGTGGCGAAGAACGCCGCATGCGGACCGCCGAAGCCGAGCGGCACGCCGAAGCGCTGCGAATTGCCGAACACCACGTCGGCGCCGGCTTCACCTGGCGAGGTGGCCAGCGCGAGCGCGAGTAAGTCCGTCGCGACCGCGACTTTCACGTTGGCCGCGTGCGCCGTGTCGATGAACGGCTTCAGGTCGTCGAGCCGGCCGGCGTCATCCGGATACTGCACCAGCGCGCCGAAGACATCGGGCGCGTCGAGCGGCATCTGTCCAACGGGACCGATTTTCAGCTCGATGCCGAGGGGTTCGGCCCGGCTCTGCAGCACGGCGATCGTCTGCGGGAAGCAGCGATCGGAGACGAGGAACGTGCCATGCGCGGTGCCGAGCTTCTTGCCCTGCACGCGATGCAGCAGCGCCATCGCTTCGCCGGCCGCCGTCCCCTCGTCGAGCAGCGACGCATTGGCCACCGCCATGCCCGTCAATTCCGACACCATCGTCTGGAAGTTGAGGAGCGATTCGAGACGGCCCTGCGCGATCTCCGCCTGATACGGCGTATACGGCGTGTACCAGCCGGGATTCTCGAACACCATCCGGCGGATGACGCTCGGGATCAGCGTGTCGGAGTAGCCGAGGCCGATGAAGCTGCGAAAGACCTTGTTCTTCGTCGCGACCGTCTTGAGCCGCGACAGATACGCGGATTCGCTCTCCGCTGCCGGCAGCGCGAGCGGCGCCGCGAGGCGGATGCTCGCCGGAATCACCTGGTCGATGAGTTGATCAAGGCTCGATGCTCCCACTTCCTCGAGCATCTCCGCCACTTCGTCCCCACGGGGACCGATGTGGCGCGGGGCGAACGTGTCGATCGGGGCAAAGGCAGACTGCTTCATTGTTGAATGAGGGCTTCGTACGCAGGGGCGTCCATCAGCGACGCCGCGTCGCCGGGGTTGGACAACTTCACTTTCACCATCCACGTCTCGTGCGGCTGGCTGTTGACGTGATCGGGGCGATCCTTCAGCGCAGTGTTGATC
>JALDXK010000115.1:0-12935 GCA_032155105.1 Acidobacteriota bacterium | reverse complement strand
GTCCGGTGACGGGCACAGCAGGTGGAACATCTGGCCCGCATAGGCGTTGAGCGCGTGCGAATGCACCTTCACGATGAGGTGTTTGTACTCGTCGTTGACCCAGTCGTTCGACACCACCGCGCGCGACAGCGCCAGCACGCCTGCCAGCGATGGCAGATCGGTCTTGCCGCTGAAGTCGATCAGCCGGTTGATCCTGGTACCGCCGGCCGGCAGTCGCGACAGGATGTCCGCGCACGTCGAGCGATCGGCATTCGAGCCGACCATCACCACGTTCCAGCCGCGATCGTTGATGATCAGGCCCGCCAGCTCGGCGAACCGCTCCGGCAGCCATTGCTTGGCGCTCCCGTAGGCCGCGCCGGGTGCGAAGACAATGAACGGCTCGTCGAGATCAAGGCCGGTGTCGCGGAGGATCTGCCTGGCGTGATCAAGGTCGGGCCACACCGCCGCATACGCGGGGCCGGCCGGGATGCCGAGTGCCGTGGTGAGCGCCTGGTAGTAGTCGGATTGATGCGCGTAGCCTCGGGGCCACGGCACCGCGCGCGTCAGCAGCCGGCTGCGCCAATCCCTGGCAAAGCCCCACCGCTCCGCAATGCCGGCCTGCCGCGCCAGCATGGCAGTGGCAAACGAGTTCGGCAGCAGCAGCGCGATGTCGAAGCCGCCAGCCTGCAACTCGGGCGCCTGCAGTCGCCATCGGCCCGGCAACGGCACCAGCGCGTCCACGCCCTTCACCATCGTGAAGAGCGGCGCTACCGGCGGACGCGCGGCGATCGCGAGGTGCGCATCGGCGTAATGCCGGCGCAGGTCCGCGATGGCAGGCAGCGCCATCACCGCATCACCGAGCCAGTTCGGCGCGATCACGACGATCTTCACAGCTGCTCGTCCTTTGCCTTGGGAAACATCCCGTGCGTCTCGTGAATGGGCGCATCCCGCCAGCGGCGATGCATCCACAGCCACAACTCCGGGTGCTTCCTCACGTGCATCTCGAGCACGTCGGTGCAGCGCTGCGTGAAATCGCGGATCGCCTCGGGGCCTTCTTCCCGGGGCGGCTCCACCGGCGATTCGTAGACGAACCTGTACCGCCCGCCCGGAAGCGGATGCGCGAACACCGGGATCACCGCGGCCCCCGTGCGCAGCGCCAGCGCTGCCAGGGTCGAGGTCGTCGCGGCCGGACGACGGAAGAAGTTCACCCAGATCGCGTCGGGGCTGTGCATGTGCTGATCGATCAGCATGGCCACGCCCTCGCCGGCGTGCAGGGTCTTGAGCACGCGCCGCACCGCGCCCTGGCGGTAGATCACCGAGTTGCCCGTCCCGGTGCGGACGCGTTCGAGCAGATCGTTCAGCCGCGGATTGTCGAGCGCGCGGGCGAGCACGCCGATCGGGCGCAGCTTCACCGCGTGCGCGAGCGCGTGGAGCTCCCAGAACCCGAAGTGGCCGGTGAAGAAGAGGATGCCCTTGCCCTTGGCATAGGCCAGGCGGACCCGCTCGTCGCCTTCATACTCCGAGCACGCCATCATCTGATCCGGCGTCAGCGTACTGAACGTCAGCAGCTTGAGCAGCACCTGTCCGAAATGCTTGAAGGTGCCGCGCGCGATGGCGCGACGCTCGCCCGCTGTCTTGTTCGGGAAACACTGTTCGAGATTTGCGAGCGCGACGCGGCGATGCTGCCGGTCGGCCAGGTAGAACGTGAGCCCGATCGCCGCGCCCCAGGCGTTCACCATCGCCTCGGGCAGCCGGCGCGCCAGGCCGCGCACCGCCACCACCGACCAGTATTCGATGGCGTCCCTCATGCCGGTGCCCAGCTAAGCATCTGCGCGATCTGCGCCTTCTGTGGCTTCCGTGCCTTCTGTGGCCACCGCCAATGCCGATTGAAACAGCGCATCCAGCGGGTCGAACTGCACCACCAGCGGCACACGATACGCGGCGAACGGCAGCGGCAATCCCTCGAGCCGAACGGCATCCTTGTCTGTGGTAAACACGGCATCCGCGCCAGAGGACTTCAACTTCGCATCGATCGTCGCAATGTCTTTCGCGCTGTATCGATGATGATCGGGAAAGGCGAGCGTATCGAGGACGTTCCGACCTGAGCTCTTCAGGGCATCGAAAAAGCGAACCGGATTAGCAATGCCGGCAACGGCCACAATTTTTTCCGGATCCCGGATCCCGGCTCCCGGCTCCCGGTTGATGGCCACCGGCTCGCCCAGGAGTCGAAGCGAGCCACATGACTGCTGAATCCCCAAGGCCCAGGCCTCCGCCTGCGCGGCTCCGGCGGTTGCGTCGGACACGACGAGGAAATGCGCGCGCGCCGCGGCGTCGATCGGTTCGCGCAGCCGCCCCATCGGGATGACGCGCCCTTGCGGAATCTCGCCCACCGTCGTCACGAGCACGTCGAAGTCTCTCGCCAGATCCACGTGCTGAAATCCATCGTCCAGGATGTGCACCGTGCAGCCGAGCTGCTGCTCTGCCAGTGTGCCGGCCAGATACCGATCCGGCGACACGCAGACCACGGCGTGCGGGACCTGCCGCGCGAGCATCATCGGTTCATCTCCCGATTGCTCGATCGATGCCCGGATGTCTGCACCGTCCGACACCACCACCACACCGTCCACCGCATCGGTGCGCGCGTAGCCGCGGCTGAGAATCGCCGGCCGGTGGCGCGCGTCGATGAGCCGTTGCGCGAGCGCAGCCACCACCGGCGTCTTGCCGGTGCCGCCCATCGAGAGATTGCCGACGCTGATCACGGGCCGGGCCAGCCGCCGCTGCCGTTGCGGATCGCGCTCGACGCGCCGCCGCCGCAGCCGCATCACCTGGCCGTAAAGAGAATCAAGCAAGGGGTCTGAAGGGTCGCACGTTGGCCGGATACTGGCGCGTCTCACGCGGCAGCAGATCGGCCAGCACCGACACGCTCTTTCCGTTGGCGCCGCGGTTGGCTTCCACCAGCGCCCGCGCCGCGGCGCCGAGCCGCGCGCGCCGCACTGGATCGCTCATCAGCGACAGGAACGCCTCGTCCAGCTGGTGTTCGCCAGCCAGCTGCACGCCGGCGCCGTTGGTCACGAACGCTTCGGCGATCTCGGCAAAGTTCTCCATGTGCGGCCCGAACACGATCGGCTTGCCGAACACGGCCGGCTCGAGCACGTTGTGGCCGCCGGTGGCGACCAGGCTGCCGCCCACGAACACCACGGTGCCGAGTTGATAGACGGTGGCCAGCTCGCCGATGGTGTCGAGCACCACGACGTCGACCCGGGGCTCGCTGTCGATGGCGAGATCCGATCGCCGCGACGTCTTCCAGCCTTCCGCGCGCACGAGCTGTTCGACCTCGCCGAACCGCTCCGGATGGCGCGGCGCGATCACCAGCAGCGTGGCCGGCGCCGTGGTCCGCACGCGGCGGAACGCCCGCAGCACGGCTGTCTCTTCGCCCTTCATGGTGCTGCCGGCGACGATCACCGGCCGCGACGCGGGCACACGAAAGTAGCGCAGCACGCGATCGCGGGCGCGCTGCTGCAAGGCCGTCGTCGACGTGTCAAGCGAGTCGAATTTCAGGCTGCCGGTCACCACGACGCGCGCCGGATCGGCGCCGAGGTCGATGAAGCGGCGTGCCGATTCCTCGCTCTGCACCAGGAAACGGTCGATGTGATCGAGCACGCGGCGCATGAACGTGCGAACCATGCGGTACCGCGAATACGAGCGCTCCGACAGCCGCCCGTTCACCACCGCGGTCTTGACCCCGCGCTGGCGGCATTCGCGCAGCAGGTTCGGCCAGATCTCGGTTTCCATCATGATGAACAGCCGCGGCCGCACCAGGTCCATCGTCCGCCTGACGAAAATCCCGAGATCGAACGGAAAGTAGAACACCGCGTCCACGTCCTGGATGCTGCGGCGCGCCAACTGCTGCCCCGCCATCGTCGTTGTCGAGAGGAACAGGCGGAGGTTGGGATAGCGGCGCTTCAAGTCGCTGATGAGCGGCCGTGCGGTGAGCACCTCGCCAACCGACACCGCGTGAATCCAGATCGATTCGTCGGCGTCCATGTTGAACGACACGGGCAAGTAGCCCATACGCTGGCCGAGGCTGCCGACATATTTCTTGTAGCGCAGCGCCTGGTAGACGAACCACGGTGAGGCGACCACCGCCAGCGCGAGCACCAGAACGCTGTAAAGGCTATACATTCAAGGACTTACGTTTATTATACAATCTTTCATTTGGAGGCTCCCTCTTCATGGCCATCAAGGTAGGGATCAACGGCTTCGGACGGATCGGCCGCAACATCATGCGCGCGGCCCTGTCGCACCACGACGTCGACATCGTTGCGGTCAACGACATCACCGATGCCGCCACGCTTGCTCATCTTCTGAAATACGACTCGGTCCTCGGCAATCTCACCGTGCCGGTCAGTGCCACGAGCGACACGATCAAGGTCGGCAGCGATCAGTTCAAGGTGCTGGCAACCAGGGATCCGGCACAACTGCCCTGGAAGGACCTGGGCGTCGACATCGTGTTCGAGTCGACGGGCCTGTTCACCAAGCGTGAGGACGCCGCGAAGCACCTCGCCGCGGGCGCGCGCAAGGTGATCATCACGGCACCAGCGACCAACCCCGACGTGACGGTGGTGCTCGGCGTCAACGACGGCGACTACGACCGCGGCAAGCACCACATCATTTCCAACGCGTCGTGCACCACGAATTGCATCGCGCCGCTCGCCAAGGTCGTGCACGAATCCTTCGGCATCAAGAAGGCCTGGATGACCACGGTGCATGCGTATACCAACGATCAGAACCTGCTCGACTTGCCGCACAAGGACCTACGGCGCGCGCGCGCGGCGGCGATGTCGATCATTCCGACCACGACGGGCGCGGCGAAGGCGGTCGGCGAGGTGTTGCCGGCCTTGAAGGGAAAGATCGACGGCATCGCGATGCGCGTGCCGACGCCAAACGTCTCGGTGGTCGATCTGGTCGCCCTCGTCGAGAAGAAGGCGACCGGCGAGGATGTCAATGCCGCGTTGAAGGCCGCCTCCGAAGGCCCGCTGAAGGGGATCATGCAGTTCGTCACCGAGCCTCTGGTGTCGATCGACTTCCGCGGCAACCCGCACTCGTCGATGGTCGATGCCGCCTATACGAAGGTGATGGACGGCGACTTCGTGAAGGTGCTGGCGTGGTACGACAACGAGTGGGGATATTCGAGCCGCTGCGTCGATCTCCTGAAGAAGCTGTAGTCAGTCGATGGCGAAGCAGGCGATCACCGATCTCGATCTGCGCGGCAAGCGCGTGTTCATCCGCGTGGATTTCAACGTGCCGATCAAGAACGGCGTGATCAGCGACGACACGCGCATCACCGCGTCGCTGCCGACGATTCAGTACGCGCTGGATCACGGCGGCACGGTGATCCTGGCGTCGCATCTGGGCCGGCCGAAGGGCAAGCCCACGCCGGAGTTCAGCCTCAAGCCCGTCGCGGAACGGCTGGCGCAGCTGCTCAACGCGCCGGTCGCGTTCGCGGCCGACTGTGTTGGCGCGCCCGCGAAGGAAGGCGTCGCGAACGTCCACAAGCCGGAGACCGGCACACCGGGCGTGGTGCTGCTCGAGAACCTGCGCTTCCACGCCGAGGAAGAGAAGAATGATCCCGCCTTTGCCACGGCGCTGGCGGAGCTGGCCGAGGTGTATGTCAACGACGCCTTTGGCGCCGCGCACCGCGCGCACGCGAGCGTGGCCGGCGTCGTGCCCTCCTTTACGCCACTGGCGGGCGCCGGCCTGTTGATGGAGAAAGAGCTGCGCTATCTCGGCATGGCGCTCGGCAATCCGGAGCGGCCGTTCGTCACGGTGATCGGCGGCGCGAAGGTGTCGGACAAGATCGACGTGATCGAGAACATGCTGGGCCAGGTCGATCGCCTGATCATCGGCGGCGCGATGGCCTACACGTTCTTCAAGGCGCTTGGCATGCCGGTGGGCAAGTCGCTGGTCGAAGACGACAAGCAGGACGCGGCCCGCTCGGTGATCGAGCATGCCAAGGCCCGTGGCGTGGTGCTGCAGCTGCCGGTCGATCATGTGGTAGCCGACAGGATCGATGCGTCGGCGGCCACCGAGGTGCTGAAGGTCGGCGACCCGGCAATCGGCGATCGCATGGGCCTCGACATCGGGCCTGAGACTTCGCGCCTGTATGCCGGCCTGCTGGCGGATGCGAAGACGGTGGTGTGGAACGGGCCGATGGGGGTGTTCGAGGTCGCGCCGTTCGCAAAAGGCACGCTCGCGGTGGCGGATGCCGTGGCGGGCGTCAAGGGCACGACCATCATCGGTGGGGGCGATTCGGTGGCGGCCATCAACGCCGCCGGCCTTGCCAATCGCATCACGCACATTTCCACCGGCGGCGGGGCGTCGCTCGAGTTCCTCGGCGGCGCGGAGCTGCCAGGAGTGGCGGCCCTTCCCGACCGTCCATGACTGTAAACTGCCAACTGAACTGCCGACTGTAGACTGAAAACTCTTAACTGCCGACTGTTGACTGCAGACTGATGCGTACTCCACTGATCGCCGGCAACTTCAAGATGTTCAAGACCATCGCCGAGACGGTGGCGTACGTCGGCGAGCTGCGCGCGCTAGTAACGGATGTGCGCGGCGTCGAGATCGCGATTGCGCCGCCCTTCACGACGATCGCCGTGGCAGCGAAAGCGGTCGAGGGCAGCGCGATTGGCGTCGGCGGGCAGAACATGCACTGGGAACGCGAGGGTGCGTTCACCGGTGAAGTGAGCGCCGCGATGCTGCGCGAGGCCGGCGCGCGCTATGTGATCATCGGCCACTCGGAGCGGCGCACGCTGTTCGGGGAGACCAACGGCGCGGTCAACAGGAAGATGCACGCGGCGCTGACCGGCGGCCTCGTGTCGATCGTCTGCATCGGCGAGACGCTCGACCAGCGCGATCGCAACGAGACGCTTGCGGTACTCGACACGCAGATCAAGGACGGCCTCGACGGCGTCACCGGCGAGCAGTTGTCGGGAATGGTGCTGGCCTACGAACCTGTCTGGGCGATCGGCACCGGCCGCAACGCCACGCCTGCGCAGGCCGGAGAGGCGCACTTCCACATCCGTCAGCGATTGAAGCAGTGGTTTGGGCTCGAGGCGTCGGAGCGCTGCCGGGTCTTGTACGGCGGCAGCGTCAAGCCCGACAACATCGCCACGCTGATCGCGCAACCGGATGTCGACGGGGCGCTGGTCGGAGGCGCCAGCCTCGACGCTAAGTCCTTCAGTGCCATCATTAACGGCGCCAGGCCCAACCCGTGATACAGTAAGTAGTTCCGGCTATGCTTTATTACCTAGTAGTTGCGTTATACGTAATTGTTTGCCTGTTGCTGATCGTCACCATCCTTCTGCAGCAGGGTAAAGGCGGCGATATCGCCAACGCGTTTGGAGGCGGCAGCAGCCAGGCGGTCTTCGGCGCGCGCTCCGGCGCGACAATGCTGACCCGCGCCACCTCGGTGCTTGCGGCGCTGTTCGTCCTCGGCTCGCTCCTGTTGACGGTCTGGGGCGCCCGCGGACCCAGTTCGGTGGTCGGCGGCATCGAAGGCCCTGAACCCGTGCCGGCCCCGCCGGCCAATGCGACCCCGGCCCCGGCGACCACGCCAATGCCGCCGCCGGGAAATTCAACCCCGTAGGAATTGTGATTCGCGACTTGGATGTTCAAGCCCCAAGTCCCAAGTCCCAAGCCCTCAGAAGTCAGTTTGCGGAAGTGGCGGAATTGGCAGACGCACCAGCTTGAGGGGCTGGCGCCCGCAAGGGCGTGGAGGTTCGAGTCCTCTCTTCCGCACCATTCGACTCGCCCTGCGGCCCGCCTTACGGCGAGCCGCAGGCTCGCTCATGGCGGGCCAACCCAACTCCAGTCGAATGGTGCCCTGAGCGCGTAGTTGGCCAGCCGTAGGCTGGACAATCTACGAGTCGAAGGGCATCCACCTCAGTCCAATCGATCAACACGTTGCTCTCAGACCGACGACGATGCCATCGTCGTCAGGTGACGTTCGTCTATCTCTTGCGATGCTCAGATGGAACGCTGTACGTCGGGCACGCCGACGACCTTGGTATCCGCGAGCAAGTGCATAACGGCGGACATGGCGCGCTTTATACCGCGCGTCGCCGACCCGTTCATCTGGTCTATGCCGAGCAGTGCTCGTCGTTCGCCAAGGCCATTGCCCGTGAGAAGCAAATCAAGCGCTGGTCGATTCGAAAAAAGGAGGCGCTTGTGAGCGGCGATCGAGCCCTCCTGAAACACGTCAGCTCTCAGGATCTGCAGCCTCAGTGCTTCACTTGGGCCGACTGGCTCCGTCAGTCATAACCGCACGTGCGCCTACGTGCTGGAGTGACAGAATCTCGCCCGGCCGGCAGCACGTCTCGAGCATCGCTGTGAGCACGCCGCGGAGGTGATCCATCCGCGCGCGCCACGCGGTCTTCGCCCTTCGGGCTCGACCTAGCGGGGTCGAGTCCTTTCGCAGTTCATCATACGCAGCAGCCCCTACCTTCCCGCGATCGAGTGCAGGTCCGCTGCCCCATACGCATCGACGCCCTTGAAGCTCCACGGCCACGCGCCGAGGTAGCCGCCATCGCGCGCCAGCGCGAGGTAGTCCTCGAGCGAGTAGTCGGGCGACAGATGGGAGGGCGGATGCAGCCGCGGATGCGACGGGCACTCGCCAATCAGCAGCGGCTTGCTGAGGCCGAAGCTCTCCGCGCTCCGGCCGATCACGGTGTCGTCTCGATCCGGATAGCGCACGTCCGGGTACGAGTGCACCTGCAGGAAATCCAGATCGTACGCCGCGGTGGCCCATTCGCGCACCGACGCCACACGACCACCACCCAGCGTGAGGAGTGCGGACGACTTGGCGCGGATGCACGACGACAGCATGCCGCCGAACAGCCGCAACCGATCGAGCGGCCACGCAACACGGCCGGGATCGGTCGCGAATTCGGCGATCACCCAGTCGGGTTCGTTGATCAGATCGAACGAGTGGATCGCCGCCGCGCGTCCGTACCGTTCGAGAAATGGATCCAGCACCCGATCGAGAAACATCGAGGCGTCGTACCGATCGAGGAGCGCCAGCCGGCGCTGCGGATCGTCGAACCACAAGTAATCAAGCAGGACGAGGCATACGCGTACGCCGCTCGAGGCGCTGAACTCGAGCGCGGCGTCCATGTCGCGAACGAACGCGTCGTCGAGGCCGGCGATCGCGCCGTCGATCCAGCGGATGCCGCCGCGGCCGTCCGTGAACACGAACCAGCGCACCACTTCGATCCCGGCGTCGGCCAGCACCGCGAAGTCCGCGCGCACCTCAGCGGCGTGCGCGGTGACTCCGGTATGGCTGCCCCAGCGGTTGCGGCCAAAGTCGCACCCGTAGTTGGCGCGGCCGTCGTAGATCGTCCAGGGATAGTTGATGCCGGCGATCACATTTCGCGGGCGGTGATGATGTAGCGGAACTGCTGCGGATCGAGACCATCGCGCCGAACGCCGTCGACTTCCGCCTGGGGATACATCAGGAACGGCAACGGCTTGCCGGTCGAGCCTGGCAACACCACGTCGTGCGCATCGTTGTAGGCGATCCAGTTCATCTCCCACGAACCGAACAGCGCGTTGCGCGCCTTGCTCACGTACGGATCGTCGAGCGATGCGCCTGGTCGCTCCTCGAGGATCAGCTTGCGCACGTCGGCCGGATCGACCGGGATCCAGCCAATGTTGGTGACCCAGACTTCCGCGCGGCAATGCTGCGCGGTGGTCACGTCTGGACCACTGCGGCCGAGGCTCGAGAACTCTTGCGAGGGCGCCACGCGCAGGCCATAGAGATCGCGCGCCGGCATGCCGGCGGCTCGCGCGAGGCCGACGAACAGTGCATTCAGGTCGGCGCACTTGCCGCTGAGACTCTTCATCTCGAGCATCCCGCGGATGTCGCCCACACCGCAGCCCTTCACATCGGGATCGCGAACGGTGTGCTCGACAATCCAGTCATAGATCGCGCGGGCGCGGGCGAGTTGCGTGCCATGGGGACGCGTGATCGTCAGCGCGGTTTCCTTGACGATGCCATCTGTTGGGATGAGCCTGGTGGGCCTGAGGTAATGCGAGAGATCCGGTGGCTGGGCAACCGGCTTCCTCTCGTCCAGTGCCACGCGATGATTCGTGGTCGTCACTCGGTAGGTGACGCTGCACCACGGCGTCGCCCCTGGCGCGTCCCATCTGGCCATGACGACCATCGCGTGGTCCCCATCGACGTGCCGCAACTCTGGTCGCGCCGCGTTACCGCCCGTCGTATAGGTACCGTTGGTCCAATCCTGGTACGGCGCGCGACGGTACGACCCAAGCGGCAACGGGATCCACGCCAGCGTCTTCCCGCTCGCGCCGATCAGGTCGACACGTGTGGTGATCTCGAACGTGCGTCGCGGCAGTTGCCCTGGCTGCAGCCACATCGACAACGGCGCAACCGCCAGCGCCCCAAGAAATTCCCGGCGGTCCATCACCCAGAATCCTAACGCAGTCGTGCGAGAATCGCGGTCATGAGGGCCGCGCGGATCGTCTGCATCGCATCGCTGGCGATGGCGCCGGCGTGCGCGGTGCCGGAACCAGCACGGCCGTTGCCCGCCGCCAATGCCACGCCACCGTCGCCGGGGATCGTCGATATTCCCCGCGTGGCCGGCCGACCCGATGCGTCTGGCGGTGACATGCGCACGCTGGAACCGTTCACCGGTGATCTCGACGTGCTCGTCGAGCGCGGTGTGGTTCGCGTGATCGCCGCGCCGGGCCGCACACACCTGGAGACGGTCGATGGCCTCTTGCTGGGACGCACGGTTGATGCGGCCGACGCGTTCGAACGGTTCCTCAACCAGCGGCTGGCGCCGCGCAGTATCTCGGTGGTCGTCAGTGCGGCCAGCGAGACGGCCCTGGTTCCCGATCTGATCGCCGGCCAGGCCGACATCGCCGCGAACCTGCTCCGGACGTTCGAACGCGACGACAAAGTCGCGTTCGCCAGGCCCTGGCGCACGGGCGTTCGCGAATTCGTTGTGACGGGGCCGGGTGTGCCACCGCTGGTGAGCCTCGAAGACGTCGGTGGCCGCACCATTCACGTCCGACCGAACAGCGATCACCATGCGAGCGCGCGGCGGCTCAACGAGCAACTGAAGACGATCGATCGCCCGCCGGCGAATATCGTGCTCGCCGCTGAATCGCAATCCGATGAAGACCTGCTCGAGCTCGTCAACGGCGGCGGCGCACCCGCCACGCTCGTAGACGACTACATCTACGACCATTGGCGGCCGACCTTCACCAAGACCGCCGTCAATCGCGACGTGGCCGTGAGCCAGGACGGCGAAATCGGCTGGGCGGTCCGCAAGGACGCGCCGAAGCTGCTGGACCTCCTGAACGAGTTCTTCACCACCCATCGTCTTACTTTCTGAGCAGGGTGTGGCATGCGCGTATTAGTGGCTGAGGACGACCAGGTCATCGCCGATTTCGTGTCGCAGGGCCTGCGCGAGGCTGGCTATGCCGTGGACGTGGCGTCGACCGGACCCGATGCGCTTAGAAAGGCGCTCGACGATCAGTACGACGCGGCGGTGATGGACGTGATGCTGCCGGGCCTCGACGGACTCTCGGTGATCGAACAGCTACGCGCCAAGCAGCAGCGCACGCCGGTGCTGATCCTCAGCGCGCGCCATACCGTAGACGATCGCGTGAAAGGCCTGCAGGCCGGCGGCGACGATTACCTCACCAAGCCGTTCGCCTTCGCAGAGTTGCTCGCCCGGCTGCAGGCGCTGCTGCGCCGATCGGCCGGCACCAGCGAGCCCACGCGGCTCGTGGTCGGCGACCTCACGATGGACCTGTTGTCGCGCAAGGTCGAGCGCGCCGGCACGAGCATCGAGCTCAGGCCGCGCGAGTTCGCACTGCTCGAGTACCTGATGCGCCATCCGGGACGGGTGCTCTCGAAGACGATGATCCTCTCGCACGTGTGGGGTTATTCATTCGACCCCGGCACCAACGTGGTGGACGTGCTGGTATCGCGACTCCGCGACCAGGTCGACGAAGGGTTCGCCACCAGGATGATTCACACCGTTCGTGGCGCCGGCTATGTTCTCAAGGTGGGCTGAGCGAATCAGCCAGGCGCTGGGCCTGCGCCTCGCGGCGTGGTACCTCGGCACGTTCCTCGCCAGCACACTGGTGATCGGCGGCCTCACCTACGGGCTGCTCGCCTCACTGCTCGAGTCGCGCGACCACGACATCATCCAGTCCACGCTGCGCGAGTATGCCACGCGCTACCAGGCCGGCGGTCTGCCGGCGCTCGCCCGTGCCATCGAGATCGAGCAGCGCTCGGGCACGCGGGAACCGTTGTTCGTGCGGCTCGTCGGCCCGTTTCGCGACGTGCTGTTCTACTCGCTTCCTGAATCGTGGGGCGCCTTCGATCTCTCGGAGCTGCCCGGCGGCCGGAACGACATCTGGACGCAGGTCCGGGCGCGCGATCGCAACGCGGTGCTCGAAGTGGCCAGCGTCCGCATCGGCAACTCGGTGCTGCAGGTTGGCAAGACCAGCGAGTCGCGCGATCAGCTGCTGTCGAATTTCCGCAGGGTGCTGATCATCGGCGCCGGCGCAGCGCTGTTGATTGGCGTGGTCGGCGGCGTCTTCCTCACCCGCTCGACGCTCAAGCCGCTGCGCGATCTGCGCGACGCGGTCAGCCGGATCCTGCAAACGGGACAAACCAACGACCGGGTGCCGGTCTATGGCACTGACGATGCGGTCGACGAGCTGAGCCAGCTGTTCAACGCGATGCTAACGCGCATTACCACGCTGATCACCGGCATGCGCAACGCCCTGGATCACGTGGCGCACGATCTGCGGACGCCGATGACGCGCTTGCGCGTCAAGGCCGAGGTCGCACTGGCGAGCCACGATCCGGCGAAGCAGCGCGAGGCGCTGCTCGATTGCCTCGAAGAGAGCGAGCG
>JALDXK010000114.1:0-12942 GCA_032155105.1 Acidobacteriota bacterium | reverse complement strand
TTCACCGTCCCACTCGTCCCTGAAACTGAAGTACGTCCGGCTGCCGAGGATGATGTGATCGATCACCTCGATGCCCATCACTTCGCCGGCGAGCTTCAACCGGCTCGTCATCAACCGATCCGCGTCGCTCGGCACGGGATCGCCGGAGGGGTGGTTGTGAAACACCACGATCCTCGCCGCCCCGGCCGCCACCGCGGGCCTGAACACGTCGCGCGGATGCGAGAGGCTCGCGTCGGCCGTTCCGGTGGACAGGATCAGGCTGCGAATGACACGCTGCTTCAGGTCCAGCAGCACCACTCCGAAACGTTCCACGGCGAACCCGCCATACCGGGGCAACAGGTAGTTCGCGAAGTCGCCCGTGCTCGTCATCCGCGGCCGGTCCGAGTCGTCGCCAAACAGTGTCCGGCGGCCTAGTTCCACCGCGGCCAGCAATCTCGCCGCCCGCGACACGCCCACGCCCGGCACGCGGTCGAGCGCATCGGGGTCGAGCCTCACGAGTCCGGCCACGCCGCCTGCCGCTTCGATCACGTCCTGCGCCACCAGCAACGCTCCGCGCTTACGGGTGCCGGCGCCGATTACCAGCGCCACCAGCTCGGTGTTGCCCAGCGCCACTGCGCCTACCCGCGCCAGCTTCTCGCGCGGGCGGTCCACGAGCGGCACCTTCGCCATCACGCCGGACCCTTCATGGTAGCTGATCGACGCCGAATGTGCCGCGCGCGATCGCCGGCGGCGCCGCGGGCGTGACGTATACTCGTGTGACATGCTTTGCGTGGGGCGCCGCCTGGCGCTGGTCATCGTCATCCTCTCTGTCGGCTGTGCCGAACCTCCCAACAAGGAAATCAACCAGGCCCAGGGTGCGCTCGACGCGGCCCGTGCCGCCGGCGCCGATCGCTTCGCGGCCGACGAGTTCACCGCCGCCTCCGAGGCCTTGAAGCGATCCGAAGAAGCCGTTGCCGCCGGTGACTACCGCCAAGCGCTCAGCCATGCGCTCGACAGCCGCGACCGGGCGCAAAACGCCGCGAAGATGGCGGTCGAAGGCCGCGCCGACGCGCGCGGACAGGCCGAGCGCGCCATCGCCGAGGTCGCCACGCTCATTTCGCGGGCGCAGGCCCAGCTCAAGGATCCCGATATCGCGCGATTGAACGGCCGGGCGTTGCGGGCGCCTCGAGCCACGGTCGCCGCCGCCGAAAAGCTGGTGCAAGAAGCGCGCACAGCGCTCGCCCGGGAGGATTACGCGGCGGTCACGAAGGCCTTGAATGGTGCGGCCGTCGATCTTCAGGCCGCTTTGAGCGAGATCGACGCGGCCGCCTCGCCGGCGTCCAAAGGCCGCAAGCGCTAGGGCATCCCGCCGCAGATCGCGAAATCCGCCAGCCACGCACCTGTCAGGGTGATCAAAAAAGGATCGGTCCGAGCGTCATGACCGTGGCCACGATGACCACGAACGCGACGATGTCGAGGAACACGCCGTGTCGCATCATCCGGCCGATCGCGACATAGCCGGAGCTGTAAACGATCGCATTGGGCGCCGTCGACACCGGCATCATGAAGCCCATGCTCGCGCCCAGGGTGGCGCCGAGTACCGGCTCGATGGCGCGCACCCCCGCCGCCTGTGACACGGCAATCGCGATCGGCACGATCATGTTGGCCGAGGCGGTGTTCGAGGCCGCTTCAGACACCACGATCGCCGCGCCCGTGAACAGCAGCGTGAGCGCGAATGCGGACTGTGAAGGCAACCAGGTCGTCACGCCCTCGCCAATCGCCTGCGCGAGGCCCGTTGAAAAGGTCATCTCGCCGAGGGCCAGCCCGCCGCCATACAGCAGCGTGATGCCCCAATCGATCTTCACCGCGTCGTCCCACGTCAGGGTAAAACGGCGCTCGCGCCAATCCACCGGCAAGACGAACAACAGGCAGGCGCCAAACATCGCCGCCACGCCTTCCGGCATGTGCGACGCGTAGGCGCGTCCGAGCCACGAGTCGTCGGCGCCGGCGATGGCCAGCACACCCGGGGCGATCCATAACAGGATCGTGGCGCCGAACGCGATCAGCACGTTGCGCTGCCCCACGGTCTGCTTGCCGAGCCGTGCCAGTTCGCGATGCACCAGCTCCGTGCTGCCGTCGGCCACCGCAAAGCCGCGCACCGACGACCAGTAGAACTGGAGCAGCAGGTAGCCGAACAGCACGACGACGATCGGCACGCCAAGCGCCATCCACGAGAAAAACGAGATCCGCTCGCCGACGATCTTCTCCAGCATGCCAATGCCGATCAGGTTCGGCGGCGTGCCCACCGGCGTGCCCATGCCGCCGATCGACGGCCCGAACGACGTAATCAGCATCATGGCCAGGGCATAACGCCGGACCATCTCCTTGTCGGCCGACGTGCGCCACAGGTGCGCGATGATCGACAGCCCGATCGGAAACATCATCGCCGTCGTGGCGGTGTTGCTGATCCACATCGAAAGCAGGGTGCACACCGCGCCGTACACCATCAGGATGCGGAATGCGCTGGTGCCGACGCCGCGAATCGACAGCGCACTGTAGGCGATGCGGCGGTCCACGCCGTGGACGAACATCGCCTGCGCGAGCATGAACCCGCCGATGAACAGGAAGATGATCGGATCGGCGAACGGCGCCAGGGCGTCGCGGCCGGAGCTGATACCCATCACCACGGCCAGGCACGGACCGAGAATCGCCGTCATCGCGAGCGGCAGGGCCTCGGTGATCCAGAGAGTGACGACCAAGCCCATGATCGCCGCCATCCGATGCGCGGCGATCGGCAGCGCCCCAAGCGGCGCAAACAGGATGATCAGGAATACCGCGGGAGCGAGAAACAGGCCGGCGGTCCGCCGCCGCCGGTTGAACTGCTCCTCCGCGGGCGAGAACGTTTCGACGGCGCCGACCGCTTCATGGAATGTCTGCATGCGATGGTACCCAGCGACCGTCGAACACCACTTCCGCCCATCCGGTCAGAAAGATCCCATCGTCCTGCCATTCGACTCGCTGGGTGCCGCCCGGCGCGATGACCTGAATGTCGCGCCCCGCGCCGCCGTGCGCGATGGCCGCGATCGCCGACGCGCAGGCGCCGGTGCCCGACGCGTGCGTTGGGCCTACACCGCGCTCCCAGATCAGGATGCGCACGCGATCGGCCGCCTCGACGACGGCGAACTCGACGTTGGTGCCTTCGGCAAACCGCGGGTGCGTCGACAGCGCCGGGCCAAGACGATGGAAGCGCGCCTCGTCTGGCAGTTCCGTGACGAGCGCCACGCACTGCGGGTTGCCGACGGCGAGGGTGGTCACGGTCAGCGTTTCGCCCGCTGCCTCGATCGTTTCCTCCTGCACGCGCTCGGGCTGCCCCATCGCCGCGCGAAAGGTGTACTTCGACCCCTGCCACCCGATCAGCGACAGCGTTTTCCAGCCGGCCGCGGTGTCGACGCGGATCTCCGACACGGGCGGCAGCTTGGCCGCTTCACGTTGATGGAGCACCAGCGCCGCGAGGCACCGCAGTCCGTTGCCGGACAACTCGGACGGACTGCCGTCGGTGTTGATCAACGTCATCCGCGCGGTGGCATCCGGCGCGATCGTGTAGTAGATCACGCCGTCGCCGCCGAGCCCCGAATAACGCTCGCACAACCGCCGCGACAGCGCGTCGAGGGGCAGGCCTTCGACCTGCTCCATCGGCACGAACAGAAAATCGTTTCCGTAGGCGTGCGCCTTGGCAATCTGCATCAAAGTTAAAAGTTGAAAGTTAAAAGTTAAAATCAAGGGATCGTGAAGGCATCGAACACCCAGGTAAAACCTGCGGTGAATCCAATTTCAGGATCGCGAGGTGTGAGACCAAGCAGGATGGCGCCGTCGATGCGCACGGCGGCGTTCGTGTAGCGGATGCCGAAGCGCAGCAGGCCGCGGTCTTCCGCGCCGGGCGTGGTGGTGATCGCAAAGTTGGCTCGACCGACGAACTCGCCGACCACTTCGACCGCCGGACTGATCGCGCGCGCCAGCGACAGGTTGTAGAACAGCAGGTCGTCCTGCGCCGCCTGCTGCGTGGGGTTGCCGAGCATCAGCACGCCAACGTTGCCAACCACCCGGAGCGACTGGATGGTCTTGGCCAGCAAAATCGACGTCTCGAAGTCTTGCATGTCCTTGCCGAGGCCAGACTCATTGCCGGCATTGGGCAACCGCGTCGAGAAACGGGTCGCCAGCGACGGGCGATGCGTGCCTTCACTCACCAACCGCAGCTTGGCGCCGATGTGCATGTCCTGGAGATCGTCGGTGGTGTCGCCGTCGAGCAGCAGCAAGTCCGCAAACGGCGCCGTGGGCACGATCTCGGTGATCGCCAGTTGCTGATAGCCACCAATCTGCATCTGGATCTCGGCGATCGAGCTCACGCCCAGGCTGACGCCGAGCGTCGGGACGGTGAACAGGTTGCCGCGCAACCCCGACACCGGGTTATAGACGTCGCGGTTGTAGTCGATGCCGGCCTCGATGAGGATGCGGCCGGCACCAATCGTTTCAGGATCTTCAGTTTGCAGCGGACGTTGTTGCGCGAAGGCGGGAACGGACAGCGCGATGAACACCAGCGCCAGGACACGAGTACGCATCATCAGAACGTTTTCCTGCTATCAAGGAGGATCGTCACAGGGCCGTCGTTGACGAGGGCGACCTGCATCATCGCCTGGAACTCGCCCGTGGCCACGCGCAGCCCACCCGCCTTCAATTCTCGCACGACATCTTCGTAGAGCGCCCGCGCGATCTCGGGCGGCGCCGCGGAGGCGAACGATGGCCGGCGGCCGTTGCGGGCATCTCCCGAGAGGGTGAATTGCGACACCACCAGCACGCCGCCCTGGATGTCGAGCACCGAACGGTTCATCTTCCCCTCGGCGTCAGGAAAGATGCGGAGGTCGCGAACCTTCGACGCGATGTAGTGGAGATCCGAAGGGCCATCGCCCTGCTCGACGCCGAGCAGCACGAGCAACCCGATGTCGATCGCGCCGGTGATGCGGTCGCCAACAGTGACGCTGGCTGATGTGACCCGCTGAACGACGGCTCTCAATGAGGTGCTCTCACCTCACGAAGACCGGTTCAGCATCAAGGGGATGAGCGGGACATCGGCCGGCATATCTGCACCCCCCTCCGCCGAGGCTTCGGTGGGCAAGAACTCTTCGAGCTTCGTCGCCGCCGCCTTGCTGAGGACACCAACCGGGTTGAGCCGGCGATCGAGCAGGTGACGCGGCATGACGTTGCCGAGGGCCTTGATCATCGACGACTTCACGTTGGGATGCTCGCGTTCGAGCTCCATGATGAGCCGCTTGACCCGCTGCCGCTGCAGGCCGAGATCGCCGCAGGCCGGGCAACAGCAGCCGATGATCGGCAGCTCGCGCTCCTTGCAGTACGCCCGCGCCTCGGCTTCGGTGACATACACCAGCGGCCGGATCACCACATGCTCGCCGTTGTCGGAGGTAAGACGAGCCGGCATCGCCTTCAGTGCGCCGGCAAAGAACAGGTTCAACAGCACGGTCTCGACAAAGTCGTCGAGGTGATGCCCGAGCGCGATCTTGGTCGCGCCGGTCTGCTTGGCGAGCCGGTAGAGCACGCCCCGGCGCAGCCGCGCACACAACGAGCACGGGGTCTGATCACTGTCGAGCTTGTCGTCGATCACGGCGCCGATCGAGGTGTGCTCGCTGTGAAACTCCCAGCCGCGCTCCTGGCAGGCCGCCGCGACCTGTGTGTGCTGGTAGCCCTCATAGCCGGAATCCACGTTCACGGCGACGATCGAAAAGTCGATGGGCGCACGCTGTTGCAGGACATCGAGAATCTGGATCAGCGCCCAGCTGTCCTTGCCGCCCGACAGGCCGACCATGATGCGGTCGCCGTCTTCCACCAGGTTGAAATCGGTGATCGCCTTGGTGGCTTTCTTGGCGATGCGCGTTTCGAGCGGACTCCGGTACCCCACCCGACGATTATACTGTCGCTCTCGCAGTGATCATCCGCGAAGAAGGCCGCCGCATCGTCCTGGTGACCCTGCTGTACACCACCCTCACGTTCGTGATGGCCTATCCGTTCTCGGCGTCACCGGGCTCAACGGTGCTCGCGGACCTGCCGGATGTCCATCTCTTCATGTGGACACTGGGTTGGGATGTCCACGCCTTCCTGAATCAGCCGGTCCTGATTTTCGACGCCAACATCTACCATCCGTATCCCAACACCCTCGCCTACTCCGAGAACCTGATCGGCAGCGCCTTCTTGGCGGCGCCGATCATCTGGGGCACTGGGAACCTCGTGCTGGCGATGAACCTGGTAGCGTTGCTCACCTGCGTGCTGTGCGGCGTAGGCGCGTATCTACTGGCACGGCGATGGGCCCTCTCCCCGCCCGCCGCCTTCGTCTGCGGTGTGATCTTCGCGTTCGCTCCACCGCGCTTCTTCCGCATGGGCCAGCTGCACATGACCGCCGTACAGTGGATCCCGTTCACGCTCGCGTTCCTGCACAGCTATCTCGAGCACGGCCCTTCGACTCAGGATGCTCCGCGACCGGAACATCCTTCGCTCAGGACAGGCCGCCGCAGGGACCTGCTGCTCGCAATCGGGTGCTTCTCGCTGCAAGTGCTCTCGAGCGGACACGGTGCGGCCTTTCTTGCCATCGCGATCGTCCTGCTACTGGCCTGGCGCATCCTGTTCGGACAGCCGATCGCCCTCCGACAACGGGTAAAGGATGTGGGGGTCGCCGGTCTGTACCTCCTGGCCCCTGCCGCGTGGGTGTTCCTGCCCTATCGGTTCGCGCAGGTCGAGGCCGGGCTACGACGCGAGTATCCGGCCGAGGCGATGCCGGGCTGGGCCAGCTTCCTCGCCTCGCCCTCGCAACTCCACACGCTCGTCGCTGCCGGGGTCCTGGGCCGCACCCCGAATGAAGACGCCAATGCGTTCCTGTTCCCGGGTGTCCTCGTGCTCATGCTGGCAGTGGTGGCGATCGTCACGTGGCGGCGCCGGCCGCTGCGAAGCGATCCCCTGTGGTTCTTCGCGGTGCTGGCCGTGATCTCCACGCTGATGTTCGTGACGTGGCCCATCGAGCTGTGGCGCCACCTCTATTGGCTGCCCGGATTCAACTTCATCCGCGTGCCGTCGCGCTTCATCCTGCTCGTGATGCTCTGTCTCGGCATGCTCGTTGCCGTGGCGTTCGAGCGGTTCACCGCGACGCTCACCGGCCGCGCGCGCCTGGCGGCCGCCGCGGTGCTGTCGCTGCTGCTGCTCGCCGAGTACAACAGCTATCCGTTCACCGGTGTACCGTTCGCGCTGCAGATCCCGGCGATCGATCGCTGGCTCAACACGCAACCCAAGCCGTTCGCGGTTGCGGAAGTGCCGCTGCCCAGTGCCGGCGACCTGGGCGCGCACGAGCGTTTCCACACGCGCGCGATGCTGCACGCCACCGCGCACTGGCAGAAAACGGTGCACGGCTACAGTGGCATTCGACGGCCGCTGCACGAGGACCTGTACGCGAAGCTGACCGACTTCCCAGATCGGGCGAGCATCGATGGTTTGCGTGGTGTCGGCGTCACCTACATCGTCGTGCATACCGACGACTATCCGCCGGAGGAATGGCCGGCGATCGAAGCCCGCCTCGCGCGGTCAGCGGACCTCGCGTTCGTTCACGCCGAAGGCGCGGGCCGCGTCTACATGATTCGCAGGCACTAGCCCTTCGGGTGCTTCTGGCGCCACTCGTCGGTGCCGCGGATGTTATCGAGCACCTGCGTGCGCGCCTCTTCCTCAGACGCGCCCGCGATGCGCGCTTTCAAGTACACGTCGAGGATCCAGACGCCGATGGCTTCACCGTCGGCCTTGCCGGTATCCGCTCGCACCAGCCCGCCCGGTCGCTGCAGCCCATCCGCACCGCGATACACATCGTCGAGCCACGTCACGACGCTGGCCATCTCTTCCCGGCGAAACTTCAGTCTTTCGGCGGCCAGGGTTTCTACCTGGCTCTCGAGCGAGCGCTCTGCCTGGGCCAGTTCGGCCCGAAGCGCGCTCGTCCGCATGGCCTGCCACGCGGCTTGTCCGAGAAGAACCAACACGACAAGGGCAAGCAGCGTATTGGCGGTCTTGAGACGACGAGAAGGATCATGCTCTGGCATGCGCTGATTGTCTCCAAGCGCGTCCATTCTGCCAAGTGCATGAAAGAGAAAAGGTCCGGCCTCCCTTTGGAAGCCGGACCTCGTGTCCGTGTCTAATCTGTGTGAATCGGCGGCCTAGAACCTGCCGACGCCGGTCCAGAAACCCGGCTCTTCACCCGTGAACACGCGCCAGGTCAGCGACGGCGCCGAGCCGCAGTGTCCGATCAGCATGTCGACCAGGTGCACGTCGAACGAGCCGTGATCGGCGCCGGGACCGTAGTGATACGCCGCTTCGTCGCCGGCCGCGGTCACAGGCACACCGTTGTTGTCGATCGCGGCGTTCTTCGTCGGCTTGCCGTTGTAGCCCCACCGAGAATCAATCTGGCGGAACGCATCGATCACACGATCCTGCCACGGGTTGTTCACGTACTTGAGGCCGCGTGGGCACGAGTCGCTCGCGTCCGAGAAGCGGGCCAGCACGCCCTGCATGTTGGGCAGTGGCAGTTGCTGTCCTGGCGGCGGGTCGGCCGGACGTGGACCCGCGTTCGGCGCCGGTCCACCGGGGGGCACAACCACGCCGCCGGCACCGGCGGTGGTAAACGCGCCCATCTTCGACCAGGGGCCGAACGCATCCTGCATTTCGGCGCGCAGGCGCCACGTGTAGCGCCTCCCGGGTGTGAGAGCGGGGTCAATGGTGTAACGCACGATCCCGGACGCATCAACCGCGCCCGTGCCGGACGCGACGATGGTCGAAAACTCGTCACTGTCGGCGATCTGGAACCGGTACGACACGCCGGTGGCGGCCACGTTGGTCCCCTTGCTGCTGATGGCCGACAGCGTCGGGCTGACCGCGACGTTCGTGGCCTCGAACAGCGGCACGAGCGGGATCGGGGCCGACACTTTAAGATTTGATCCGTCAGCGTTCAGGGACGAGTTGTTGGCGCGTTCGGCGGCACTTGGCGACACTGGCGACTGCATCCCACCTTCGCACGCGATCGCGGTCGCGGCGCACACGGCGAGCGCAGCCTTCTTCCACTCAATTCGATACAGCATGTTTCCTCAATGATTCAACGGGGTTCCCTATCTTAACACGCGGCTTTTGCCTCTCGACCTCTGGACGAACCTCAGCCCTAGTCCACCGATTAACGCCGATTGGGGCGCCGAGTATTCCAGCAGCACTATGGCCTGGGCGCGTCCTCGGTGAGGGTGCGGCGCTGATGTGCCAGGAACCCCAGCAGTAGGAAGGCGTAATACCAGGTCACGTAGACACCCGTCCCGTGAACTTTCCAGAGTTGCGATCCAATGCCGAGCGCGCCGGTGAGCAGCGCGAGCTGCACTTCACTTCGGCCGCGCGCCAGGAAGAACCCGCCGATCACGAAGGCGGCGAACAACAGGAACGCCGGTGCGGTATTCGGCTGGCCGGCGACGAGCGGCTCGCGGAACGCGGCGCGGAGACCGCCGCGCTGTCCCCAGAAACCAAAGGGACTCGATCCGTACGCGTTCGGATCCTGCTGATGCCCTTGCGTCTCGTGCAGCACGGTGCTGATGATGCCGCGGCCTTCGATGGGCAGCGACCGCAGCAGCACCGGCACGCCGATCACCGTTGCGACGAGCGCGAAGCCGCCCACGAACGCGATCAGGTGCTGCCGTGAGCGCGTGTAATAGCCGGCCCACGCCGGAAAGAAGAACGCCGGATAGAACAGCGTCCAGGTCGCGGCCGCCAGCAACCCTCCGGAGATCCACGGCTTCGGCACTGCCGCGAAGGCGAGGATCGTCACCGCCGCCGGCGCGATGTGCGACGCGAACGTGATGCCGTTGATGGTCTCGCGATCGCCGCCCACGCCCATCACGTATGCGCTGCCGCAATAGAGCGCGGTCACGCCCCATGCGGCGTCCTCGCCAATCAGGCGTCGAGCCGCGATCCACAACCCAATCACGCCGAGGACATGGAACGTGACGGTGGCGAGCTGGCTGGCCAGCATCGGCGGCAACACGTACACGCCAAAGGCCGGACGATCGTCGGGAGGATTCTGCGGCGTTGGGACGAGGATGAGCTGGTAGGCGAGATGCGAGAAATACAGCACCGGGCTGTAGGTGGCGCCGGGCGTGTTCGTCAGCAACGGATCGCCGTACGGGAACATGCCGCGCTCGCGCAATCGCTGCGCCCCAAGGTTCGTGTAGAACCCCACATCATCGGGTTGCTTGAGGAGCCCGGTGAGCACGTTGACGCTCAACAGCAGGATCGTCAGGGCGATCAAGGCGCGCTTTGGCAGGTTGGGACGCCACGGGTCGAGATGTGTATGGCGCATCCGCACGAGTGCGCGGCCGAGGAGGAACAGGCTCACGGCCATGATGCCGGTGAACACCGCATCCATCAGCCGCCAATAGACCGGATCCTGCAGCAGCTCAAAGAAGCGCATCACTTCGAAGAGGAGGAATCCGATCGGCAAAAGCGCGAGCAGCTCGATATTGCGCGGGTGCGCGGGCCAGGTCCAATCGAACGCCACCATCAGCATCACGAGCAGCGCGATCATCAGCACGGCGCCTTGCGACGGCACGAACTTCTCGAGCAGGGCGCGGCCGGGAGACCCGGTGAGATCGGTGCGCAGCTGGTGCAGCTCGGTGCCGGTCGGCGGCGGGGGCGGATCGAAGCGGGGCGTCTCGAGCTGTCTTGCGTTCAGAGTGTCTCGTTCAGCCGGCCCACCGCAAGCGCTGAGGCTCGCGACCACGAGACACGCTCCGAGGACACGGAGGAAAGAACGGAGGACACGGAGGGAGACAGGCATCGTCAGCGGCCCGGCAGCAGCAGTTTCTGAATCGCGTCGTGCCACGTCATCGCGGCCGCCTGGCGGGCGCCGGTTTCACCCATCCGCATCGCGCCGACGCGATCGTCCATGATCCGGCGCATGGCCGCGGCCAGCGCTTCGGGCGTGGGCGCGGTGACGAAGCCGTTGTCGCCATCGTGCACCAGTTCCGACGGCCCGCCGCTATCGTGACACGTGATCACCGGTTTGCCGCACATGAAGGCTTCGACGGTGACGAACCCGTAGTCCTCGTTGAGCGGCGGAAACACCACGGCCCGGCAGCGCGCCAGGTGCTCGATCAGGCTGTGCTCGTCGAGCCGTCCCACCAACTGCACGCGATGGTCGAGCTCGAGGTGGCTGCGCAACTTCCCCAACTGATCCAGCTCGGCGCCCTCACCGGCGATCACGCACTTGATGCCGGCGGCGATTGGCTCGGCCAGCGCGCGCAGCACCAGGTCGAACCGCTTCAACGGCGACAGCCGCGAGACGCCGAACAGGTAGTCGCCATAGTAGTCGTGCCGGTAGTCGCGCTTCGGCGGCGGCGGGTACAACACGTCCGATTGGATGCCGCCGAACCGCCGCAGCCGCGCCTGCACCGTTCCGGAAATGACGAACCGCCGCTGCATGCGCTCGAACAGGAACTTGTCGACGCGATGGATGACGGCGCGGCGCGTGCGCTCCTTGATCCTGGCCTTCCACGACAGGTGCGAGCTGAACTGATCCCACAGATCGTAATACTCGCGCATCCGGTGGTTGAGCCACAGCACGTGATTCGGATGCTGCACCGCGTAGCCGGGAAATCGCAGGCTGATCACCTGATCGACCTGGCGTTCTTCGTGGACCAGCTGCACGTCGGTACACCAGGCCGCAAGGTAGGCGCTGCCCTGCTGGCCGAACCGGTTCTGCGGCGTCACCACGAGCCCGCTGTGATGGCCTTCCTCGCGCAAGGCGCGCACCAGCTCGCGCGCCATCACGAGATGGCCGCCTTCGGCGAATGGCGGGCTGGAGGTGACCACCGCGATGGTGGCCACTACTGCGGCTCCCCATAGGTCGGAATCAGCCGCACCATCACGCCGAGAAAGCGCGTGTCGGGCGCGCCGTTCTCGAACTGCGGCACGAAGCCGGTCGACGAGGAGATGCTCAGCGTGTACACGTAGTTGGTCGGGAAATCCGGATGGTACTTATACGGCACGCCGTGCATCATCTCGAGCTCGAACGCCTGTTGCGAGCTGGCCGCCATGTCGACGACGCGCTCCTCGGTGCCGGTGTCAACCGTGACGCGATTCGGCTTCGGTCCCGTCTCGAGGATCACCGTCAGCTTCGCGATGTGTAACGACTTCGGCGCCTGGACGCCGGCGACCGCGGTTTCCAGCTCGATGGGCGCGCGCAGCAGGACGTCTGTACTCGACTGGCCCCGCACCCAGAATGCGTCGCCTTCGCGCGCGTACGCGTTGTCGTCGATGAAGAACGCCAGCATCGGCGGGTCGCCGCCGAGCGGCTGGCGGCGGCGGGACGGCGTCACGTTCAACGGCAGGTCGTTCACCATCGTCAACTCGATCGGCAGCCACCGATAGAGTCCCGCCTTGCTGTGTTCCGATGGATTGCGCACCGCGAAAAACGGGTTGGCGACAATCGGCGCAACAAAGAGACCGCTCAGGCCGGTGGCGATGAGGCCAGCGAGGGCGGTCTGCATCGGCGGCACCAGGAACAGAAACACGCCATAGGTGCCGAGGAAATACCGATTACCGACGGGACCGCCGCCGCCCGACCATGTGAACGGCATGTACAGCAACAACGCCACCGCGGTGCCGGTACCCGCGGCGAGCGTGAGCCATTGCCACATGGCGCGATCGCGTGTGGCGGCGAGAAATAGCAGGATGGCCAGCAGCCCCGGAAAGTAGTAAATCGCGAAGCCCGCGTGCCGGCCGATCACCCCTTGCGCCGTGTCCGGACCGTTGTGGACGAGGTGCTGCGGCGGCTCTCGCCGGAGTTCGACCGGCTGTACGTCCGCTGGGGCCGGCCGTCGATCGCGCCGGAGAAGC
>JALDXK010000113.1:0-12968 GCA_032155105.1 Acidobacteriota bacterium | reverse complement strand
TGCCGGAGGATTCCGGTCCGAACACTTCGATCACGCGGCCGCGGGGCAGCCCGCGCGCGACGCGATTCGACCGTTTTGTGGCCGCCCAGGCGTGGTGGCTCGAGGAGTACGCACTATTCCGATCGCTCCATGCCCGCTACGACGAGCGTGCCTGGACCGACTGGCCCGAGCCGCTCGCCCGAGCCGACGCCGACGCGGTGCGGCGAGCGAGGGAAGAACTGCATGCCGAAATCACCTATCGCTCGTACCTGCAGTGGCTCGCTCACGAGCAGTGGGCCGAGGCGCGGCGACGCGCGTGGCCGGTGCGCGTGCTTGGCGATCTGCCGTTCATGATTTCCGCCGACAGTCCCGACGTGTGGGCGCGCCAGAAGGAATTCCGCTTCGACGCTACGATCGGCGTGCCACCAGACGCGTTCAGCGAGAGCGGGCAGGATTGGGGCCTGCCGCCGTGGCGTCCGAACGTCATGCGCGAGTCGGACTTCCAGTGGATGCGCCATCGCGCCCGCCGGTATGCGGGCCTGTACGATGGCTATCGCATCGACCACCTCGTCGGCCTGTATCGCACCTACGTGCGGCCCATCGATACGAGCGTGGCGGCGTTCTTCCATCCCGCCAACGAACCGGCGCAGATCGAGCTTGGCGAGACGCTGGTCAACCTGCTGCGCGGATCCGCAGGGCCCCACGCGCTGGATGTGTTCGCGGAAGACCTCGGGTCGATTCCGGCGTTCGTGCGCGAATCGATGACGCGGCTCAACCTGCCAGGGTTGAAAGTGATGCGCTGGGAAAGACACTGGGATCGCGAGGGGCACCCGCCGATCGATCCGGCGACGTTCCCGGATCTCTCGGTGGCCACCACCGGCACGCATGACATCGAGCCGCTGGCCGCCATGCCGGAGGGCGCCACAGACGAACTACGCGCGGCCATCGTGCAAGCGCTGCTATCGGCAGGCTCGGCGTTGACGTTGGTGCCGCTGCAGGACGCGTTCGGCTGGTCCGATCGGATCAACACGCCGGCCGTGGTGGACGGGATGAACTGGACCTGGCGGCTGCCTTGGCCGGTGGACACCTGGCTGAGCCGCGAGGAGTCGGTGGCCCGCGCCGACGAGTTGAAGGCCTGGACACGAGGCAACGATCGTTGAACGACGACGCACAGGAACCCACCGCCAAGGCTTCCACCTCCGCCAAGGCTGCGGCGGACAGGTCGGTGGGCAGGCCCGAGGCGGCCGACGAGGGGGCCGGCCAGCCGATCGCGGCGCCCGATCTTGACGGCGCCACCGGATGGCTGAACGTCGCTGCACCAATTTCGATCGCCGACCTGCGCGGCAAGGTCGTGCTGCTCGACTTCTGGACCTACGGCTGCATCAACTGCATGCATATCCAGCGCGACTTGAAGACGCTCGAGGAGCGCTTTCCCGACGAGCTCGTCGTCATCGGTGTGCACTCGCCGAAATTCACCAACGAGAAGAGCGCCGAGAACCTCCAGCGCATCCTGGTGCGCTACGAGATCGAGCATCCGGTGGCCAACGATGCGAATCACCAGATCTGGCGGCGCTACGGCGTGCAGGCCTGGCCGACGCGCGTGATCATCGATCCGGCCGGTAACCTCGTCGGCACCGCGATGGGCGAGGGCAACCTCGAAGGCTTCATCAGCGCGATTCGCGGCGTCGTTCGCGTGTTTGACGAGCAGGGCGCACTCGATCGCTCGAAACTGCCTCTCGACCTCGAGCGGACGCGTCATGCCGATCGGCCGTTGCTCTTTCCCGGCAAGGTGTTGGCCGACCTTGCCAGTAACCGCCTGTTCATCGCCGACTCGAATCACAACCGCATCGTCGTGACGATGCTCGACGGCCGCCCGGTCGAGGTGATTGGGTCGGGTCTGCAGGGGGATGGCGACGGCATCTTCTCGCAGGCGCGCTTCCATCGTCCGCAGGGGCTCGCCCTCGACGCTGACCTTCTGTACGTGGCCGACACCGAGAACCACCAGGTGCGCGTGGTCGATTTCCAGTTGCGGGCAGTGCACACCATCGACTTGCCGAAGCTGAATTCGCCGTGGGACCTGGCGCTGAAAACCGGCATCCTGGTCGTGGCGATGGCGGGTCCGCATCAGATCTGGGTCGTCGATCTGCTCCAGGACCAGGCGTACCCCTACGCCGGCACTGGGGAGGAGGGCCGGCGCGACGGTGGCGTGCGCGAGGCTGCCTTTGCGCAACCGTCGGGGCTCGCGATCGACCCCTCGACTGCGCTCGGGGCAGCTGGCACGTTGTACGTCGCCGATGCCGAATCGAACACGATTCGCGGCGTGGCGCTGCCGCCGACGAATCATGTTGAGACGCTCGCAGGGGGCGACCTGTTTGATTTCGGCGACCGGGATGGCGCGGGCGATGGGGCGCGGTTCCAGCATCCGCTCGGCCTCGCCGTGCATGGCGGCCGCGTGCTGATCGCCGACACCTACAATCACAAGATCAAGCAACTGGATCTGGCGTCCGGCATGGTGACCACCCTGGCGGGCACCGGGGAGCCCGGACACGTGGATGGCGATGCACGGCGTGCGCAGTTCTATGAGCCTGGCGGCATCACCGTGGCCGGCGACGTCGTATACGTCGCCGATACCAACAACCACGCGATCCGCACCATCGACCTGCGGACGTCGAACGTTTCGACCCTACATCTTGACGGGCTTGCGCCGCCGGCAACCTGGAGCTACCTTCGCGGCTGATGGTCAGGGCCCTGCTGATCGCGGTTGCGTGCCTGCTCGCAGCATGCCGGCCGGCGGTGCCGCCGGCCGAGCGTGCGATCGTGATCCTGGTGTCGATCGACGGGTTCCGATGGGACTACCTCGATCGGTACCAAGCGCCGAATCTTGCGGCGCTCGCGGCCAACGGCGTGCGATCGGAAGGCCTGATCCCGCAGTTCCCGTCGAAGACGTTCCCGAACCATTACACTGTCGTCACGGGCCTGCGCCTCGCCAGCCACGGCATCATCTCGAACAACATGCGGTCGACCGACATCCCCGGGTCGTTCGCGATGTCGAACCGCGATGTGCTCGCAGATCCGCGGTGGTGGGGCGGCGAGCCGATCTGGAACACGGCCGAACAGCAGGGCAGGGTGGCGGCGTCGATGTTCTGGCCCGGTTCCGAAACGGTGATCAACGGCCGGCAGGCGACGTTCTGGATGCCGTTCGACGACGATCTGCCGCATCGCGATCGCGTCAATCGCCTCCTCGAGTGGCTGAAGCTGCCCGAGCGCAAGCGGCCGTCGTTCCTGACCCTGTATTACAGCGACGTCGACAGCGCCGGTCACAGTGGCGGGCCCGAGTCGGAACGCGTGGCGCAGGCGGTGGCTGACGTCGATCGATCGCTAGGCGAGCTGGTCAGCGGCGTGGCCGCGATCGGGCTGGCCGACCGGGTGCACTACGTGCTGGTGAGCGATCACGGCATGGCCGCGCTCAGCCCCGACCGCGTGATCGTCCTCGACACATTTCTCGACGTTGCCACGGTGGATGTTGTCGACATGGAGCCGGTGCTGGCGGTGTCGCCGAAGGATGGCGACGTCGAGCGAGTCTACGCGGCGTTGAAGGACAAGCATCCGAACCTCGCCGTGTACCGCCGGAACGAGGTCCCCGCTGAGTACGGCCTCGGCTTCCACCCGCGATTGCCGGCGGTGATCGGCATCGCAGACGAGGGCTGGAACATTGCGTCGCAACGGATGGTGCAGCGGTGGGGCGAGGCCGATCGGCGTCCGCCGATGGGCACGCATGGCTACGACGGGCGGGTCCGATCGATGCATGGCCTGTTCGTCGCCGCCGGGCCGCGCATCAAGAGCGGCATGGTGGTGAAGCCGTTCGAGAACATTCACGTCTATGAATTCATGTGCGCGCTGCTCGGACTGACGCCGGCAAAGAACGAGGGCGATCCGTCGGTCACTCGCGATATGCTGCGCTAGCGCATGACATCGACGCCAGAAAAAATTGATGCCGCCGGCTGGCGGATCGTGCTGCTGGCCAGCCTCGGCGGCACGCTCGAGTTCTACGACTTCGTCATCTTCGGCGTGTTCGCCCGCGACATTGCGCAGGCGGTATTTCCCACCGGTGATCCGATCGTCTCCCTGATGGCCTCGTTCGCGGCGTTTGCCGCGGGCTACCTGGCGCGGCCGATCGGCGGCATCATCCTCAGCCACTATGGCGATCGCCATGGCCGCCGCACCGTGTTCCTGTGGTCGGTGTTCGTCATGTCGGCCGCCACGCTCGGCATGGGCCTCGTGCCGTCGTACGCGCAATGGGGCGTGATGGCGAGCGCGCTGATGGTCACGCTGCGCCTGATCCAGGGATTCTGCCTCGGCGGCGAGCTACCAGGCGCGTTGACCTACGTGGTGGAAACCGCGCCGCGCATCGCCCCGTTCGTGTGCGGCGTGGTCTTCGCGTGCGTCACCATGGGCGTGGCGATGGCCACCGGTGTGAGCCTGGCGGTGCGCACGCTGCTCGATCCCGAGCTGGTCCCGACCTACGGATGGCGCATCGCCTTCATCATTGGCGGTCTCGGCGGTGTGTTGAGCTTCGTGCTGCGCCGTTCGCTCGAAGAGTCGCCTGAGTTCGCGCGCATGAAGAGCTTTGCGGTGCGGCAGCCGTTCCGCGAGTTGCTGAAGACGAACCTCGTGCACGTGCTGATCGGCTGCGCGCTGCTGGCCGGCACCGGGTGCTTCAACGGCCTGTTCTTCTCACACCTGCCGGCGTACCTGTCTGCCGTGCTGCAGTACGACCCGCGGCAGGCGGTGTACGCGCAGACGGTCGGCGTCATCGCGTCGGCCATCGGCATCCTGCTCACGGGCTGGATCGGCGATCGCATTCCACCGCGCTACCTGCTGCGTGCCGGGGTGAGCCTGCTCCTGCTGTTCGCGATCCCGTTTTACGGCGCGCTCGAATCGCGATCGATCAACCTCACGGTGCTCCTCGTGCTCGCCGGCCTGAGCGCCGGCCTCACCAACGGCTCGTTCGCGGTGCTGCTCACGGACCTGTTTCCGACGCGAATTCGCTTCACCGGGGTGGCACTGGTGTTCAACGTGAGCTTCACGATCTTCAGCGGCACGGCGCCGCTCGTGGCAACCTCGCTCATTCGCGACACCGGCCAGGTCACCTCGCCCGCCTACCTGATGATGGGCAGCGCCGCGCTCGCACTGATCGGCAGCGTCTGGGTGAACAGGTACGGTGGCAACGTCCTCAGATCACACGCGCACTAGATCACCAGATACATCGAATTCAGATTTCCTCAAACCGCCCGTGCTGCATCGTCAACGACGTTTCGTTCGAGGCAAAGGCCACCAGCCGGCGCGACTTGAAATCGAGCACGGCGGTGAGCGTGTAGCCGGACGCAGAGAGATACGAGACGGCGTGCACATCCTGCGCCAGCGACGCGACTTGATATTGATCCGCTGATCCCGGCTTGGCGTTCGGATCGCCGCCGACCTCGCGAAACGTGACGCCGCCGTGACGGTTGAACGCGTGATCGAACGACTTGCCGGCCATCGGTCCATCCACGAACGTCCATCGCAGCGACAGACCGGTGATCGGGTTCCGACTCATCACGCCTCACAGCCTCCAACCCCCTGCTTTGCAAGCGAAATGCCAGCCCTGACACGTGCCTCAGTTCCTGACGCGATAGGCCAACATCACGCACCCGCCATCGAGCTGACGGCATTCAGTGAGATCGAGCTTCACGCGCATGCCCGGATCGAGAAATGCCGGCACGCCGCCACCGAGCAGGAGCGGATGAACATTGAGGCCGATCTCGTCGATGACGCCCGCCTGTAACAGGGACGTGGCGAAGTTGCCGCCGCTCATCACGATGATGTCCTTGCCCGGTTGCGTCTTCAGCCGGCGCACGAAGTCGCCGGCGTCCATGCTCACCAGTTCGGTGTCCTTGCCCGCGACGCTCGTGAGCGTGCGTGAGAACACGTAGGTCTTGTTGATGGTGACCCCCGGCATGTCACCGCCGCCGCCCGCGGCGGACGCGACCTCCCAGGTCTTGCGCCCCATCAGGATCGTGTCCGTCGTCGACCACGACTTCCGCATGATCGCTTCGACGTCCTTGCTGAAGTGGATCCAGTCGATGGTCCCGTCCTTGCCCGTGAAGAAGCCGTCCAGGCTGCACGCCCCGCCGTAGATCACCTTGCGATGTGCCATATGACCTCCGAGCCTGTCTCGCCGTAGCCTCCCAAAGGAAGCGGCGGCGGGATATACTAAACACCGGTTTAGAAATTAGATACTAAACTTCCATTTAGAAACTGTCAATCCGCCTTCGCGCGCACGTTGCCTCGCGCGCTTCGGCGCGATTGTCGCGCCATAGCGGCCGTCGGCCGCGGAAGCGGACCAGCATGAGCCCACGTCCCCGCAAGGTCAGTGACGACGAGATATTCACGGCCGCCTACCAGGTGATGCAGCGGCTGGGACCGGCAGAGCTGACGCTGGCGCAGATCGCCGACGAGGCGGGCGTGACCGCCGGCCTCCTGGTGCAGCGATTCGGATCGAAGCGGGATCTGCTCCTGCGGCTGGCGGAGCAGTTTTCGAGCGGCACCGGCGAGATGTTCGCGCAACTGCGGCGGGCGCACCGCTCCCCGCTGGCCACGCTTCGCGCCTACTCAGATTGCATGGCCGGCATGGCCGAGACGCCTGCCACATTAATCCGCAACCTTTCCTACTTGCAGATCGATCTCGGCGATCCCGACTTCCGGGTTCACCTCGCGAAGAGCGCCCGCGCCACGCGAGAGGAACTTCAGAAGCTGATTCGCGAGGCCGTCGACGCGAAGGAACTCGTGCCGTCGACCAATCCAAAGCAACTCGCGCGGACCATCGAAGCCGTGATCGGTGGCTCGATGCTCAGCTGGGCGCACTATCAGGAAGGCACCTCCGCAAAGTGGCTGCGTGATGACCTCAACGCCATCCTCAAGCCCTACTTGAGGTCGCACGGATGAGGTCACGGTTCTTGCAACAGAGCCGTGCGTATGATCTGGAAGGCTCCGGCCATCGCCGTTATCGTCGCGGCAAGCGTGCTACTGACCGTGGCGTGCGACGCCACGACAGCGGAGCAGAAGCCGAAGCCGCAGCCACCACCCGCTCGCACGCTCAAATCGAAGAAGGTGCCGGACGCTGAGCGGCTCGCCGCGCTCGCGCGCGCCCAGGTCTGGCAGCAGCCGAAGGTGCCGATTGCGCAGGCGCGCCTCGATTCTCACCCGCAACAGCCCCAGTCGCTCAACTGCACCTTTGCCATCACCGAGCTGGGCGGCACCGCGCCGAAGTTCGATTGCACGCTCGAGAACGGCGATCGGATACGCGTGAAATATGGACGGTCGCCCGAGATTCCGTCCGAGGTCGCCGCCGCCCGGCTGCTGCACGCGCTTGGCTTTGGCGCCGACGAGGTGATGCTCGTCGAGAAACTGCGCTGCTACGGATGTCCCGCGGAACCCTTCATTACGATGCGCAGCCTCGGCCTGCTCGGCGCCGAGGAGTTCTACGACAAGGTGTCGAACCAGGACTCGTACAAGGACTTCGAGTGGGTCGCCGTCGAGCGCAAACACTGGGGCCGCCCGATTGAGACCGAGACGCTCGAAGGCTGGGCGTTCTTCGAGCTCGATCAGATCGACCCGAAGAAGGGCGGCGCCCCGCGTGCGCATGTCGACTCGCTGCGGTTGCTGTCGGTGCTGATCGCCCACTGGGACAACAAGAGCGAAAATCAGCGCCTCGTGTGCCTCTCCCAGGCCGACTGGCCCGACGGCGGCCAGTGCGCCCGTCCGCTGGCCATGCTGCAGGACGTAGGCTCGGCCTTCGGCCCGCGCAAGGTCGATCTCGAGGGATGGGAACAGGCGCCGATCTGGGCCGACCGGGCCTCGTGCACCACGACGATGGAGAAGATGCCGTACCAGGGGGCGACGTTCAAGCCGGTGAAGGTCACCGAGGATGGCCGCCGCCATCTCGCCACGCTGCTCGAGCAGCTGTCGGACGAGCAGATCACCGCCCTCTTCACCGGCGCGCGCTTCGATCAGTCGAAGGGCCTGCGCGGTTTCACCGCGTCGCCAGTTGCCGAGTGGGTCCGCGTGTTCAAGCAGAAGGTCCGTCAGATCAGTGACGGTCCGTCGTGTCCTCAGTAGGGGCGCGCAGCGAACCCGCGTCGATCGTCTCACCCTTGCGATTGATCGCCTGGAAGAAGAAGCCGTCGTCCGCAATCTCGATCAGCATGAAATGAAAGTCGGCGTCATAGCTCTTCGCGATGAGCCGTGATGTCGACGAGTCGCCGGCGCGCAGCGAGCCCGCGGCGCCGCTGATGAAATACAGCACGCCCTTCTGCAGCTCCGACCTCGAATACAGGTGCTCGTGGCCGGAAAACACGATGTCGATGCCGCCGTTGACGAACGACGATTCGAGGGCGAAGCGGTGGCCACGCGCGGCCAGCGTGTAGCGGCCAGGGGTGTAGAGCGGGTGATGCTGCAGCGCGATCTTCCACTCGGCGCGCGACTGGGTGGACTCGCGCTCGAACCATTCCATCTGCGCGCCGTCGAGCGCGGTGCTGTCCAGCGCGAAGAAGCGGACGCGCGTGTCCCAGCGAGTAATCGGATCGACCGGCGGCGTGAACGTGTAGTAGCGGTTGCCGTCCATGTTGAACGGCGCGTAGTGCACCTGCTGGGGATCGTCGTGGTTGCCGAGCACGGCGTAGAACTTCACCCCGGCGTTGAGCAGCAGCTTGTACGGCTCCTCGAACTTCACCCGGTAGTCCTCCGGCGTCGCCGGTCCTTCGTAGATGTTGTCGCCCGCCATCAGGACGAACGCGTAGTCGAAACGCTGCCGGTAGGCGACCATCTGGGCCGCCACGTCGTGCTGCGGCTGCCAGCCGCGCCCGCTGTCGCCGATCACGGCGAACTTGATGGAGCGATCCTCGTTTGGCAGGGTCAGCGTGTTGGGCGGGACGGACGTCACGTCGAGGGCCTCGATGCGGGGTTGTTCCCGCGCGGCCGAGGTCTGGGGGATCCACACGTTGCCGCAGGAAGCGGCCAGTACGGCTGAGCAAAGGAGCACGACCCGGGCGAACATCTCCGGTCGATGTGCAGGATGTACACCAGTCCGGCTGGGTAGTCCGACGCCCAGATTAGGCAGCGCCACACCTCCTGGCGATGTCCAGCTCTGCCGCGCGTGCAGCACCTCAACAATCCGTAGGGGTATTCCCATGCTTTAGTCGCATCCCCGTTATGCTGTCTGTGGCACAGCACTTGAAGTAATGGAGGTGCCATGACGATACTCCGTTCGGCGTTGCTCGTGCTCCTTGCCGCCCTCCCAGTCGCGTGCGGCAATGCGGATTCCGCTGAGCCGCGTGCGGCTATCGCACCCGCGCCTGGAGATCCAAAACCCGCGAACCAGACACCCTCGCCGATGCCGGCGACCACTCCCACGGCAACGGCCGACGGGCAGGCGATCAACCCGGTGGGCGCCGCAGTCCTCGACTTCCAGAAGCGCGTCCAGGCCTACATGAAGATCCACAATGAGGCCGAAGGCAAAGTGCCCAACCTCAAGCGCACCGACGACCCGGTGGAGATCTCCACGCGCGAGAAAGCGCTGGCGCAGATGATCATGACCCTGCGCGCCAACGAGCAGCCCGGCGAGATCTTCTCGAAGGAAGTCTCACCCTATTTCGTCAGCATCATCAAGGAAGACTTTGCCAAGCGCAGCACCGCCGATCGTAAGGCCATCGGCCACGAGTTGCCGAAGGGCGTCAAGGTGAGCGTGAACACGGAGTACCCCACGACCATTCCGCTCTTGACGTTCCCGGCTGCGCTGCTGCAGAAGCTTCCTGATCTTCCCCCTGAGCTCGAGTACCGCATTGTCGGGCGCCACCTGATCTTGCGGGACGTGAAGGCCAACTTGATCGTAGACGCGCTCTACGACGTGATGCCGATTCCGACGTAGTCAGACGCAGGCGGTAGATCATGAGTACTCCATCCGTTCGAGTTGTGACGCTCCCGTTGTTCTTGCTTGCCGTCGTTATCGGCGTGTCGACGTTGACCGAGGCGCAACGCCAGCCGACAGCCCAGATACAGGCCGCGCCGGAGGTGCGGCCGCCCGTCGGCAAGGACTCGGTGAAGTTCCTGGTGATCGGCGACAGCGGGACCGGCGATCGCGCGCAGATCGAGACTGCCGCACAGATGTGGAAGGCCCACGCCGTGTTTCCGTACGAGTTTGCAATTATGCTCGGCGACAACATGTACGGGTCCGAGCGGCCGCAGGACTACGCGCGCAAGTTCGAGGTGCCGTTCAAGCCGCTGCTCGATGCCAAGATCGATTTCTACGCGTCGCTCGGCAATCACGACGACCCGAACCAGATGTATTACAAGCCGTTCGGCATGGGCGGCAAGCGGTTCTACACCTACCAGAAGAAGGATGTGCGCTTCTTCGCGCTCGACAGCAACTACATGGACAGGGACCAGCAACGCTGGCTGGAGCAGGAGCTGTCGCAGTCCAAGTCGAAATGGAAGATTGCCTACTTCCATCATCCGATTTATTCATCGGGCGGCCGGCACGGCTCGGAAGTGGACCTGCGCGGGATCATCGAACCGCTGTTCATCAAGTACGCGCTCAACGTGGTGTTCGCCGGACACGAGCATTTCTACGAACGGCTGAAGCCGCAGAAGGGCATTCACTACTTCACGGCGGGCGGCTCGGCGAAGCTGCGCGCCGGCGACATTGTCGTCGGCCCGATGACCGCGAAGGGCTTCGACACGGATCAGAGCTTCATGGTGGTCGAGATCGACGGCGACTCGCTGCACTTCCAGGCGATTTCGCGGCGCGGGCGGGTGATCGACTCGGGCACCATCACGAGGGCCAATAGCGGGGGCACTTCGTGAAGCAGCGGCACAGGCCGCTGCACGTTGTCGCCGGCATCCTGCTGGCCGCCACGGTGGCGGCGGTGCTGACGGCGAGCCAGGCCACCAATTCCACGCCGCGCCCAGTGCTGTCGGAGCTGTGGCGCGATCCGGGCAACATCGCGGCGAAGGATTTGCGCTGGGGCCGCGGCGGCCGGGCGCAGGCGCCGTCCGCCGAGGTGGCACACGAATTCACGGCCTCCGACTCGACCGGTTACAGTCCCGGCTACGACGTCGTCGATCCGCGCGGGCGCAAGTGGGACGTCAAGACTGGCGACGAGGCGCAGCCCGAAGTGATGGCGAGCCGCTTGTTCTGGGCGATCGGCTATCACCAGCCGGTGGTGTACTTCATGCCCGAGTGGAAGATGGCGAAGGGGCCGGTGTCGAAACCGCTCTCCGGGCGCTTCCGCCTGGCGTCCGATCATGATTCCGCCGGCGAGTGGTCGTGGATCGACAACCCGTTTGTCGGCACGCGCGAGTTGAAAGGCCTGGTCGTCGCCAACCTGATCGTCAACAACTGGGATCTCAAGCCGAGCCAGAACCGCATTTACACCGAGATTGGCAGCAACCCGCCGCGGTGGTTCGTCGTCCAGGACGTGGGCGCGTCGTTCGGCAAGACCGCGTGGCCGGTCGGCAACCGCAACAACATCGACGACTTCGAGACGCAGCGGCTGGTCCTTGGCGTCGCGAACGGCCGCGTGCAGTTCGACTACCACGCGCGGCACAAGGAGCTGCTCGAGAACATCACGCCGGCCGACGTGGTGTGGGTGTGCCGGTTGTTGAACCGCATCACCGACCAGCAATGGGCGGACCTCTTCCGCGGCGCCCACCTGCCGCAGGAGACCGGAGTGCGATATACGCGCAAGATCAAGTCGAAGATCCAGGAAGGCCTGGCGCTTCAGTCGCAAGGAGCGACCCGCTGATGGATCCCTCTGTCGACCTTCCCGGAGTGATGGACAATTTTCAGGAGGAGGTGCTGGCCTCCCTCCTCCGCCTCCCCCTGGCCGCGCTGCTCGGCACCGTGCTGGCACTGCGGCCGAAGCGGCGCGGCACCCCCGAACGGCAGCCGGCGGTGGTGCAGACCCAGATCATCCTCGCGGTGGTCGGCTCGCTGATCATGCTCGTGGTCGGGGCCAGCCTCGCTCGCGCCTTCGGCATCGTCGGCGCCGCCAACCTGATTCGCTATCGCTCGAAGATCGACGACCCGAAAGACGCGGTGGTCATGCTGTGCGCGTTGTCGGCGGGTCTCGCCGCCGGCGTCGGCCTGTATGGATTGGCCGTGATCGGCACCCTGTTCATTACCGCGTGTCTGTGGGTGATCGAAGGCTTCGAGCCGCAGACGCGGGTGTGGGAGCTCGTCGTCAAGATGGGTGAGAAGACGCAGGACCTGCGGCCGAAGATCGAGGAAGTGCTGCGGCGGTTCAAGGCCCGCTACGAGCTGCGCACGGCGGCCGAGGACGCGGTCAGCTACATGGTGACCACGCCGCGTTCGCTGCGCACCGATCGGGTCTCGAACGCGATCATGGAGCTCGACCCCGAAGGCAAGGGCTCGGTCGAGTGGATCGAGAAGCCCAAAGACAAGCTGCCGAAGTAGGGAACCGTGAAGCTGATCATCCAACCCGAGGCGGGCGCGGCCCCGATCGTCCGGGCGATCAAGACCGCGCGAAAGAAAGTCGACATCTTCATCTTTCGTTTCAATTGCGACGACATCGAAAAGGCGCTGACCACGGCAGTGCGGCGCGGCGTCACCGTGCGCGCGCTGATCGCCCACACCAACCGCGGCGGCGAGGCGAGGCTGCGCAAGCTCGAACAGCGATTGCTCGCCGGCGGCGTGCTGGTCTCACGGACCGCCGACGACTTGGTGCGCTACCACGCCAAGTACATGATCGTCGATTCGACGCTGCACATCTTCGGATTCAACTTCACCAAGCCCGATATCGACAAGTGCCGCAGCTTCGCGATTGCCACCCGCGACAACAAGGCCGTGCTCGAAGCCACGCGGATCTTCGAGTCGGACGTCACGCGGCAGGCCTACGCGCCCGGCAAGTCGAGCCTGGTGATCAGCCCCGATA
>JALDXK010000112.1:0-13080 GCA_032155105.1 Acidobacteriota bacterium | reverse complement strand
GAGCGAGACTACTTTGCCGCCGTCAACGATCTCCCCAAGCCCGAAACGGCGCAACAGCAGTTCGGCGGCACGATTGGCGGTCCCATCGTGCGCGATCGCGCGCACTTCTTTTTCAGTGTCGAGCGGGTGCGGATCGACGAAGGCATCACGGTGAATATCCCGGCACGGCCCGAGTTCAACACCACCACGACCGAGCAGACGCGGGTGTGGAACACGGTCGCGCGCGTCGACAACCAGGTCAATGCCAACAACACCTGGGGCGTGCGCTGGCTGCGAGAACAGTCGCCGCAGCTGAACCAGGTGATCGGCGCCGTGACGCTGGAGGCGGCGCGCGAGGAGTTCGACGTCGATCAGACCGTGGTCGGCACGCTGCATTCAGTGATGGGCAACACGCGCCTGAACACGCTGCGGTTGGCGTGGACGCAGGAAGATGTCGCCTTCGCGAATCCGTGCTTCAACGCCGGCCGCAATCAGGCGGCATGCCCGCCGACGCTCGACTTCCAGACATTCACGACCCAGCAGAGCGACGTCGCACAATCGCGCGTCAACGACGCCTACCAGATCGAGAATACGTTCTCGTGGTTCGTGCCGGGCCGACGCGGCGATCACGATCTCAAGTTCGGTGTGCAGTGGCAAAATTCACAGTCGGTGAACCTCAACCAGGGCAACCTCAACGCATCGTTTGCCTTCAGCCAGAGCAACGGACCCTTCAACGCCGCCGACTTCCGCACCTATCCCGATCGCCTCAGTATTCGGGTCCCTGGCGAGAGCCGCAGTCTCAACAAGAATCGGTCGCTCGGCGCATTCGCGCAGGATAAGTGGACGTTCAGCGATCGCCTCACGCTCACACTCGGCCTTCGCTACGACATCGAAAACGTGACAATGCCCGAAATCGACAATCCGCTGTTTGCGAATCCCGATGATTGGCCGGTCGATACCAACAATCTGGCGCCGCGCGTTGGTGTCGCGTACAACCTCGCTGACGATCGGACGCTGCTGCGCGGCGGTTACGGCCGTTTCTTCGACAAGACGCACTTCGAGCTCGTCAACGGCGTCTTGACCAACACGCCGTTCACCACCTCGTTCAATCGCCAGTTCCCCCTGAATAACGTCGACCCCGGTCCCATTCAGGGACTGCAACCCCTTGATCCGTTTCTCGCCAACGGCCCCGTGCTCACCGACGCGACGCGGGCGCAGATTGCCGCGATGTTCCCGCCGGGCACGACGGTCCGCAATACCGGGGCAACCTTCGATAACCCCGATCGCGTGCTGCCGTTTACAGATCAGATCTCGATCGGTCTCGAACGTCAGCTGGGCGCCAACGTCTCGCTGGGCGCCGACTACGTCCATGCGTTCGCGCGCGATCAATTGATGGCGGTGGCGCTGAATCCGACACTGCGTGCCACCACGTCGGTGGTCTCGCCGAACGTCCGACAGGGCAGCGACACGCTGACCGAGATCACCAATGGTCTTGCCGAGCAGTATCCAGGCTTTGCCGAGTTCACGGGCAACGTGACCACGTTCGCCAATGTCGGCGAGACCGACTATGACGCCGTGATGCTGCAGCTGGAGAAGCGGTTCACCAACAACTTCCAGTCCCGTGTGTCGTACACGCTGTCCTATTCGCGCGGCAACACGAGCGGCAGCGGTTTGCCGACGAGTCCCGTCCAGGTGCTCAGCGACCTCAACCTCGAGCTGAACGAGGGGCCAACGAACTTCGATCGACGGCACAACCTGGTGGTGAGCGGGATGGCGCTCGTGCCAAAAACGGGCGGCTTGTTCGTTTCATGGGTTGCGCGCGCGCTGAGCGGCCAGCCGTTCACGCTGTTCGACTCGACCACTGATCCCGATCGCAACGGCACGGTGACCGATCCACTCCCTGCCGGCACGTATACTGGCGAGGGCACCGACGCGATCAGCGTCGAGAACGATGGCGGCCGAAACGGCGCCTACGGCCCGGGTTTCTTCAAGCTGGATTTGCGCCTCGGCTATCAGATCGATGCGTTTGCCGGACAAAAGCTGGAACTGTTCGGCGAGATCTTCAACGTCACGGATCGCGCGAACTTTGACGACCCAAGCGGTGATCTCGTCTCGGCCAACTTTCTACGTCTGACCGGGCTGTCAACCAGCACGAATCCACGGCTGTTGCAGGTCGGAGCGAGATATTCCTTCTGACCGCGCGGCGACGGGCCTCACTGGCGTGAGGGCAGCGCGCCCAGCACACCCGGCCGCTGCTGCTGGGCAACGCTGGCGCACCGTTCGATATCTTCCAACGTTTGCGCCAGCGCGCGTTGCGATCCCGGCACCGGATGCTGCGTGAAAAAGGCCTTGATGTCGGCGGCGTGTTGCTGATCGCAGAACGCGTCCAGGCCCTGGATGATGCGCAGCGTGCCGCCGAAGGCGCCGAGGCCCGATTGCAGGTCCTGCCAGGCATCCTGAATCGCCTGCCAGGCGATCGGTCGCGCCACCGGATTCGCCAACAGGCGCACGAGCAGACTGGCGCGATCCTGCGCGCGCACCTCCGGCGACAGCGCGTAGGCGATGGTTCGCCGGATCAACGGTTCCTCTCGAAACGCGGCAAGGGCATAGAAGAAGCGGTATCGGTCTTCCGGGGACGACGCCGCGTCGACGCGCGCGCGATACAGATCGTACAGGTCCCGTCCACCGGACAGTGCCGCCAGGCCGACGTACGCATCGAGTAACTCGGCCGGCAGACGCTCGGGCGCGTCGCCTGTCACGTGCGCGCGCACGGTGCGGGCGGCATCGGCGATGACGCCCGGGTCGCGACCGACCGCGCCGACAACGCCGAGCAGTGCGGCGCGGCGCGCGCGCTGGGTATCGGTCTCGGCCGTCAGGCGCGTGGCGGCCCGCAACGTCGGTGCAAACTGCTCGCGAACCCATCGCTCGAAGCTCGCCCTGGTCTGCGCGTCGGTGAGATACTCGCGAATGAACTGCAAGCGCGCACCCAGCGCCAGCACCACCGCCGGTTCTCGGGCGTCGGCCGCGAAGGCGCGCGCCACCATCAGGAACGACTGCAAGTCGGCGACCCCGGCGCGCAGCAGCGCCCACTGATCGGCGATCAACATGAGCCGCTCGTCGGCGGCCAGTTCGGCGTTGGCGCGAATCAGCCGCTGCAGGGCGTCGCGTCCGTGGCGGGTGCGGTAATACCCTTCCGCACCGTCATTGCCGACAACCCAGCGACTGCAGCCAGGCAGCTTCACGGTCATCATCGTGTTGTCGAGCAGGTAGCAGGCATCGGCGCGCGCGTCGCCGCGGGTTTCGAGGCAGACCGGGATCACCCATGGGTCGAACGCGCTGGACGCCGGGGCGGCAAATGGCGCCTGGGTGAGCGCCACAAGAAGGTGATCGGCGTTGCAGGCAGTTTCGAGGCCGACCATGGGCACGCCAGGCCGATCGACGAAGGTCTTCATGATTCGCTCAACCGGCTTGGAGGTCGCCCGCGTGGCGGTGGTCCAAAAGTCCTCAGCCGTGGCGTTCGCGTACTGGTGCTGGTCGAGATACGTGTTGATAGCGCTTTGAAACGGCCGCTCGCCAACGAACGATTCGACCATGCCCAAGACAGCCGCCGCCTTTTCGTAGGCGATGGGGTCGAACAGCGCTTCAATCTCCGCCGGGGTTTCCGCCGCCGTCCGGATCGCGCGCGTGGCATGACGCGCGTCCTCGGCCATCACGCTCTGCGTGGCGAGCACGTCATCGAGCTCCAGATCCCAGCCTGGTTGCCAGGCCGCCACCGCTTTGGTCTCCATCCAGGTGGCAAAGCCCTCGTTGAGCCACAGGTCGTCCCACCACTGCATGGTGACGAGGTTGCCAAACCACATGTGCGCCAGTTCATGGGCGATCACCGTGACCACGCGCTTGCGCGCCGTGAGCCCGGCATCGGGGCCGACCAGCAGCAACGCTTCGCGAAAGAACACGGCGCCGGTGTTTTCCATCGCGCCAGCGGCGAAGTCCGGGATGGCGACCAGGTCGAGCTTTCCGAATGGATAATCGATTGCGAAGTAGGCGTTCATGTAATCGAGCGTCGCGCGCGCCGCCTCCATCGCGAAGGCCATCAACGGCTCGTGACCCGGCCTGGCGCAGACACCAAGAGGCGTATCCCCGGCCGTCCCACGGCGACAGACGAAATCACCCACCGCCAGCGCGACGAGGTAGGTGGACATCGGCTTTGTCGTGGCGAAGTCGAACGTGCGCGTGCCGGCGCTGGGTCCGGGCGAGATCGACTCCACCGCGCCGTTCGAGATCGCGGTGTCGTGCGCAGCCACCGTGGCGGCGATGTCGAAGGTCGCCTTGAAGCGGGGCTCATCGAATGACGGGAACATGCGGCGGGCGTCTGTCGCTTCGAGCTGCGTGACTGCGTACTTCCGGTTGTTCGCTTCGCTGATATAGAACCCGCGCAGATCCCGATTCAATGGCGCCGTGTAGACGATGCGGATGGCAGCCGGCCCGGCAATCGGTTGGTCGACCGTCAGCGTCAACGTGTGCGTGGCCTGATCAGTCGAGACAGCCGTGGGGAAGGAAGTGCCACCCGCGTCCACCGTGGCGGTGAGGATCCGAAGATCGGCGGCATTCAACACAATGCGCGTGGTGGGCGCCGTGACCCTGACGCGAATCGTCGTCTCCCCGCGAAATTCCTCGCGTTCCAGATCAGGTGTGAATGACAAGCGGTAGTGTTCCGGAATCACTGCCACCGGCAGCCGCTGTGCTGTGGCCGTGCTATCAAGCAGCACGACGCCGCCGACTAGTGCGCAGGCGAGCACGGCCGCGCGCGGAAGTTGATGTGCTGACATGCCGGTTGCTGATGCAATCGGCACTCCGGCGCCGGGACTGTGCGGCGCGGCGCATGAAACACGTATGGTCCGCGCCAATGGCGACATGACGTTATTCCCGCGACATGTCGCCGGAGGCATTACGACCCGCCATCACGACGCCGCTCGCTGCTCCGCCGGTTTCGACGCCTGGGCCAGATTGAACGCGGTGTTGATGAGGGCGACGTGTGAGAACGCCTGCGGGAAGTTGCCAACCAGCCGGCGCAGCCGCGGGTCGTACTCTTCCGCGAGCAGGCCGACGTCGTTGGCGACGGCCAGTACGCGTTCGAATAGCCGTTGCGCATCGTCGATGCGACCGAGCAGCATGCAGGCATCGGCCAGCCACAACGTGCACGGCAGGAAGGCGCCTTCGCCGGGCGGCAAACCGTCCGGCGACTGTTCGGTCCGATAGCGCAGCACGAACCCGTCGTCCATCAGCCCCCGTTCGACGGCCGCGATCGTTCCCACCACTCGGGCATCGTCGATGGGCAGAAAGCCGGTGGTGGGCAGCAGCAGCAGGCTGGCGTCGAGCTCGGTGGATCCGAATGCCTGCACGAACGTACCAAGCTCGCGGTTGAAGCCACGCGCACAGACCTCCTCATGCACGGCGCGGCGCAGCCGCTTCCAGTTTTCGAGCGGCGCTTCGAGTCCGTAGTGTTCGGCCGTGCGAATGCCGCGATCGAGCGCCACCCATACCATCACCTTCGAGAAGGTGAACTGGCGCGCCGGCCCACGGGTTTCCCAGATACCTTCGTCCGGCTGGTTCCAGACCTGTTCGAGGTGATTGAGCAGCGTGCACTGCAAGTCCCAATCGGAATCGCGCGGAGCCAGCCCGCCGCGCCGAGCCTGGTGCAGAGCGTCCATCAGCTCGCCGTAGACATCGAGCTGTAGCTGGCGTGACGCCGCGTTGCCGATGCGGACTGGCTGCGACGATGCATAGCCGGGCAGCCACGACAGCTCGCACTCGAACAGCCGCCGCTCGCCGGCCACGCCGTACATGATTTGCATCTGCGAGGGCGCCCCCGCAGCGGCGCGCAGCAGCCAGTCGCGCCAGGCCGACGCCTCGTCGTAGTAGCCGACATTCATCAGCGCCAGCAGCGTCAACGTCGCGTCGCGGACCCAGCAATAGCGATAGTCCCAGTTGCGCGTGCCGCCAATCATTTCGGGCAGCGACGTGGTGGGCGCGGCCACGATGCCGCCGGTGGGCGCGTACGTCAGCGCCTTCAACGTGATGAGCGAGCGGCACAGGACCTCCTGCCAGGGCCCGGCGGTTTCGCTGCGATCAATCCACTCTGTCCAGAACTGCTGTGTCGCGTGCAGCGCCTCGTGAGGATCGGCGGCCTGCGGCGGGGGCAGATGTGACGCGCCGTGCGTGAGCACGAAGGATACCGTCTCGCCCGCCGCGATCTCGAATTCGCCGACGGTGGTCAGGTCCCGTCCGTGCAGCGCGACCGGCGTATGCAGCAGCACCATATCGGGTCCGGCAATGGCGCGAAAGGTGCCGTCCTGGAGGCGATTCACCCATGGCACCGTCCGGCCATAGTCGAAACGCAGGATCAGCTCCGTTCGCATCCGCAGGCGCCCGCGCTCGCCACGGACGATCCGCACCAGGTCGGAATTGTTGTTGCCGCGTGGCGGCATGAAGTCGATCAGCGTGGCGGTGCCATCGCCGGCGGCAAACTGCGTTTCAAGGATCAGCGTGCGGCCGCGATACTGTCTCGACACCCGGACGTCGTCCGCCACGGGCTCGATGAGCCAGCGGCCGTGCTGCGGCGTGCCCAGCAGCGCCGCAAAGCAGCTTGGCGAATCGAAGCGCGGCCAGCACAGCCAGTCGATCGAGCCACCGCGCGACACCAATGCCGCCGTTTCGCAGTCGCCGATCAACGCGTACTCTTCGATCAGATGGTTGGTTGTCATCTGCGGTTCACGCTCGAGCGCGACGCGCGCTGGCTCTACGAATGGGGCCCCACCTGACGCTCGACACGTCGCCGCCGTCACTGCGCGCGCAACGCGGCCTGGCAGGCCCGTTCACACGCTTGGCAGGCCTCGCGGCAGATTCGGCAATGCTCGTGACGGCCGGCGTGCCGCTCGCACTCTGCGCCACACACCCAACAAGCCGTAATGCACACGTGCATCAGCTGACGAAGCAGTGCGCCGTTCGTCGCGCTGCGGCGGTTCAGGATGCGGCCCACCGTGGCGCACACGTCGGCGCAATCCAGATTCAACCGGATGCATTGCCGTAACTCGGCCACCACGTCCTCTGCGAGGCACGCGTCGGCGCACGCGATGCAGGCCTGCGTACATGCAACGGCAGCGCCGACGACAGCGCCGACCGTGTCGCTCGGCGCGTTATTTACGTCTGGGTGGGCTTCAATCATCGAGCGAGTAGGCATGAAGGGAAACTCCTGATGCGCAGTCAGGCGGTGCAATGCAAGCACCGCTCCAGCTGCGATGTGCAGAAGGTTTGAGCTCACACAATGAGGATGGCATTGCGATTGCGTAGTCGTTTATATGGCGAAACAGAACAAACGCAAGGATCCGGGCAACGCGCATCCGCCTCCGCCGCAGGACGATCACGGCGACGACATCCCTGACACACCACCGAGTGAGCCGCCGCCGGAGCCGGTGCGCGATCCGAAACCGCCCGGCCGACCCCAAGGGCCTTATGTCGCTTGAACGCCTGTCAGGTTCGAACGGAGGTCACGATGATACGGTGCGTCAAACACCTCAAGCGTTTCGACATCGTCGCAACGGATGGCTCGATCGGCGCGGTTGATGATTTCTACTTCGACGACGAACGGTGGGCCGTCCGCTACGTCGTGGTCGACACCGGCAAATGGCTGCCAGGCCGCCGCGTGCTCGTCTCTCCGTATTCGGTCATGCGCACCGAATGGGGTGAACAGCGCGTGCTGTTGTCAATCAATCGGCAGCACGTGCGAGACAGCCCGCCAATTGACACGCAGCAACCCGTCTCACGTCAGCATGAAGCGGAGTATTTGACGCATTTCGGGTACCCGTATTATTGGACTCACGCCGGGCTCTGGGGTGCGTATCCGTTGCCGACGTTGCCCGCCGCCGTGCCGATGGCAGCACGCGAGGCGACGGTGTCGGACGACGAGCAACGCGCCACCGAGAGCGGCGATTCCCATCTTCGCAGCGTCGCGGAGGTGACCGGCTACCTGATTCGCGCCACCGACGGCGAACTGGGCCACGTCGACGATTTCCTGATCGACGACATCAGTTGGGCTGTTCGGTACCTGGTCATCAAGACCAGCAACTGGTGGTTCGGCAGGCACGTGCTGGTTGCGCCGCGATGGATCACGTCGATCGACTGGGTCTCGAAGAGCGTTGATGTGAATGTGACACGAGCGGCAATCAAGAGCGCGCCCGCGTACGATCGCGCGGAGCACGTCGATCGCCAATGGGAGGCCGCGTATCACAAGCACATCCATGGCCGCGATTCGTGGTTGGATGACGAAGACGCCGCGGCGATAAAAGCGGCGCACGAATTTCTGCAGGATGAGCCCGGCCCACGCGATCGCCTCGAACGCCGCTCGCGCCCCCGATGAGGTCTGGGCGACCGTCCATGGTCAGCCGGCATGCGAAATTGGCGATATGTTGTCAGTCGATCGCAATGCCGGCGCGGCCGAGCGGCTGCTGATTGCCGCCCCGACAACGGCGCCAAACAACGCGTGCAGCGCAATCAGGGTTGCGCCGCCATGGAGACCGCGACGTGAGACGAAGAACCGCCACGGCGGCTCGCTGTCAGGCGAGCATGGCGACGGCCAAGCGCGCGGCGAACTGCTGCCCGCGATGTTCGACCGGGAGATCATACGCGCCTTCGAGGAGTTCAAGCGCATCTGGGATCCGCACTGGAAGATGAATCCCGGCAAGCTGGTGGCGCCGTTCCGAGCCGACGAAAATCTCCGGCGCGGCGCGAAGCGGGCGGATGCGAGGTCAGTGTGTCCCGTCCGGGACTGTGTTGCGGGCGCCCGCTCTACGATCACGGCATGCTGCATCTGGCGAAGCGGCAGCTACGCGTGCTGATAGACGCGCTGCGGCCACATCTCCGAATCGGCGTGCCAATCGTCGTCCTCGAGCCGAGCTGCGCCTCGGTGTTCCGCGACGAACTCCGCAATCTGTACCCCGACGACGCCGATGCCCGCCGGCTGGCGCAATTGACCATGACATTTGCGGAGTTCGTCGACGCGCACGAGTTCCGGTTCAGGCATCTGCGGTTGAACCAACACGCGCTGTTACACAGGCATTGCCATCAGAAATCGATCATGAACACCGGGGCGGATGATCGAGTGCTGTCGCGGCTGGGGGTCGAGGTTGAGACGCCCGACTCGGGTTGCTGCGGCATGGCCGGCGCCTTCGGTTTTACGAAGGGCGATCCTAACCAGGTGTCGATCAAATGCGGCGAGCGCGTCCTGCTGCCTGCGGTGCGCAAGGCAGATGGCGACACGCTGTTGGTCGCAGACGGCTTCAGTTGCCGCGAACAGATTTCGCAAGGGACGGGCCGGCAGGCGCTGCATCTCGCCCAGGTGCTGGCTCTTGCGCGACCCTGACTCGTCCAGTAGTGCTGACGATCAGCTTTCCTCCCTGGATAGGCGGCGAATGACGGCGCCACGCGTCGCGATGCGATTGAGGTGCGCCTGCGCCACACGGTCGATGACCGTCGTCGCTTGAACGTCAACGATCAAATCGGCGTGAGCGGTAGTCAGCGCCGGCGCACATGCCTCCTCGAGGCGTCTCATGTCGCCCGCGCCGAGTCGCCCATGCACAACGACGAGTACGGACGACGTTTGTCTGATAGTTCGGATGCGGGCCATGTGTGCTCGGCTCCGTGAGACAGGCAACGCAATATTTGCGCCGCATCTCCATCAGCGGTGTGGGCGCGATCTTCGAGAAACCGGCGGCGCCGCGCGTCAATGCTCACGCGGACGCGGCCGGTGCCGCTAAATCGCCATCATTTGGTCATTCTCAACACCCGCGCTTGTGGATCGCCCCTCTTCGGTCGTCCGGCTGAGGTATGGCGGAGCCGCGTATGAAATCAATCCAACCCGGATCGCACGATTGCGGCAAAATGACGATATGACGTCAGCCCGCATGCGTCATGCGCGCACGCGGGCCGGTACGGTTTCCGCAGCACGTAGACAACATGGACGCCGATCACCTCTCCCTCACTGAACGCGCCATCATCGACACGGCAATCTCGTTGACATCCGGGCGTGACGTCCAGGAGTTGTGCGGGTCGGTACTGGATGCTGTAGAGCGCATGTACGACGCCCGGTCGAGCTGGATCCTGCTTCAACAGGATGGTTCGGGTGAGCTCATCACGGCCGCGTGTCGAGGACCTGGCGCAAGCGCCTACGCCGATGCGCATGTGCCGCCTGACGCTGGACTCGTGGGCATCGTGTTCGCGCAAGGAGAGCCGCTGTTCGTGCCGGACGTCCTCGCCGAGGACCGCTGGTACGACGCGGAGCGCGTGCGCCGCGCGATGTTGAAAACAGTGCTGCTGATCCCGCTCCGCTGCGGCAACACGCTGATCGGCGTCCTCGGGTTGGACAGCGCTCAGTTCTCGAGCGCGTCACCACCGGGTGCGGCCGCACTCGCGCGTCTACAGGGCATTGCCGCGCAAGCCGCCGTCGCCATCAGCAATGCGCGCCTGGTGGACAGCATCGAGCAAGACCGCCTGCGGCTTCGCCGCCTGCTGCAGGAACGCCGTCAACTGCGCCAGGAAGTCGTGCATCTTCGCGACACCATGCGCGAGTCACAGGCGCACTCCGCGGCCGTCGGCGAGAGTGCGGAATGGAGGGCAGCGCTGGAACAAGTGCAGCTCGTGGCGCCGGCCGACAGCACGGTGCTCCTGATTGGCGAGACGGGCACAGGCAAGGAGCTCGTCGCGCACGCCATTCACGAACAAAGCCGGCGGCGGCGCCATCCGTTCATCGCCGTCAACTGCGCGGCGTTCCCGGAGTCGCTCGTCGAAAGCGAACTATTCGGGCACGAACGCGGCGCGTTTACCGGGGCGTTCGAACGCAAAGCCGGCAAGTTCGAACTGGCGGATCGAGGCACGCTATTTCTCGATGAAATCGGCGAGCTGCCGGCTGGTGTTCAGGCCAAGCTGCTGCGCGTTCTGCAGGAGCGGGAGGTCACCCGCATCGGCGGAGCCAAACCGATCGCCGTCAACGTTCGTCTGGTCGCCGCCACGAATCGCGATCTGCAGGAAGCGTTACGCACCGGCAGTTTCCGGCAGGATCTGTATTATCGATTGAGCGTGTTTCCGGTCACGCTGCCACCACTGCGCCAACGCGCAGATGACATCCCACTTCTCGCCCGGTACTTCGTGCAGCGCTTCGCCGAACGGCAAGGACGTCCACGTCCTCAGCTGACCGCCGCGGCAATAGGCGCACTGCAGGACTACCAGTGGCCGGGCAACGTCCGCGAGCTGCAGAACGTGCTCGAGCGCGCGGTGATACTGGCGCGGTCCGGCCAAATCACGCCCGCGGAACTGGCGCTGGACGGCGCTGCGGGTTCCCCGCAGAACGCCGAACAGGCGGCGCCTCGCGCCCCGCTGGCCAGTGAGCCGACGACTGCCAGTGAGCCGACGACTCACGTCGTGTCATTCACGGAAGCGGAACGGCGAGCTATTCGCAAGGCCCTTGAAATGACGGGATGGCGGATCAGCGGCCGTGGCGGCGCCGCGGATGCACTGGGACTCAAGCCGACGACGCTGCACGCAAAAATGAAACGCCTCGGCGTGCATCGTCCGACGGCCGCCGACGCCGCAGACACCGCCCCGTCCTGACCGGCACCGCCTCAGCCCGCGAACTGGCAATCACGGTCTAGCTGATGTGCAGCCCGAGCGGTATCCGCCTGGCAATGCCACGCCGATCGGTGATTTCCCTTCCCCTAATAACCCGATGTCCCCTGCTCGTTCGTTCGGCTAACGTAGCTGAATCGAGGTTTACAGCAGGTGCACTCATGAACTGCAGCGACAGGGTTTCGAGCGTTCTCACCTCAATTAATGTCGCGACCATCGTCGACCGCATCCGCCGTGAATGCGACGCGATCGCAGCGGCGTTGCTCTCGTGTTCGGTCGCGGGCATCTCCGTGGTCGCCGCCGCGCCGCCTCAACATCGCGCCGCGGGCGATTGGCTGGAGAGCGCCGATGACTGCCTAACGGTAATGGAGAACGGCGTTCCGATCGAGCGGCGTGGCGCAATCAGCCACGGCGAACCGAGCAGCACGATTATCTGCCCCGTAGAGGGCGCCGATCTGTTTCGCGGCGTCGTCGCAATTCGGCGCGAGCACCCGTTTTCGACCGAGGAAGTCGATTTCGTCCGGTTGCTCGGCATCGAGCTCGGCCCCATCCTTGACGCATCGGTGACTTCCCGCGACGAGGGCGCGAAGCGTCTGCGCGCCTCCGGAGAATAGCCATCGTAGCCGACGAGCCGGTTTGATTGACGGCATGGATCTCTGGAAAGGCATCGGCCTTGCTGGGCCGGTTGACAGTCAGGACGGAGGGAGTCTCTATGGATAGCAATTTCGAAGCCGATGACGACGTTGCACGTCGCGCGTATCGCAGGTATGAGGAACGGGGCCGAACCGATGGGGACGATCAGGCCGACTGGTTTGCGGCGGAGCGCGAGCGCGAAGAGGAGGCGAGGAAGACGGCGCCAGCCGCAATTTCCGCTGGTGTTGGTTCGATACAGGGGTATTCCGGCCCGTCGAAGGACCGCGATGATCATGGGTCATGATTGCTCTTGTCCAACACGCCGTGGCGCATCCGCTGCGGCCCCCAGGACCGCCGTGTCGGGCATTCTGGTCACCTCGATGGTCGTGCTCGCAATTTCGATTCCGGCGCGGTCGAAGTCCGCCAGCACGCGCTGCGTGAAAGCGTCTTTGGTCTCACGGATGCCATGTTCCGGAACCACGAATCGGACGGCCAGGTCGATCCAGTTGTCGGTGATTCGCCGGAATACGCGCGGCTCGTGCGGCTCGAGGTCGACCCCGTACGCCGCCTGCAACCGATCGCGCGCGCGGTCGCCGGCGTCCCGGCTCTCCGCCGTGACCGCCAGCGCGGCATCGAGCAGAATGCGCTCGGCAGCGGCGCGGTCGGCGCGATACGGAATCGGCACGTGCAGTTCCTCCCAGATGAACGGGAATTCACGCGTGAAGTTGAACACCGGCTCGTCGAACAGCTTGTCGTTGGTGACGGTCACGATCTCGCCCGGCGCGTACAGGC
>JALDXK010000111.1:0-13088 GCA_032155105.1 Acidobacteriota bacterium | reverse complement strand
CGCAGCTCGTAGACCTGCGACCGCGACAGCACCGTGTCGGGAATCTTGTGCTGCTCGGTGGTCGCCATCATGAAGATCACGTGCGGCGGCGGCTCCTCGATCGACTTGAGCAGCGCGTTGAACGACGACGTCGACAGCATGTGGACCTCGTCGATGATGAATACCTTGTAGCGGTTGCGGACCGGCGTGATGGCGAGGCCTTCGATCACCACTTCGCGGACGTTGTCGACGCCGGTGTGAGTGGCCGCGTCGATCTCGAGCACGTCGATGTCGCGGCCTTCGGCAATCTCGATGCACGCATCGCACACGCCGCACGGATCGTTGGTGGGACCCTGCTCGCAGTTGAGCGCGCGCGCCAGGATGCGGGCGGTGGTGGTCTTGCCGCAGCCGCGCGGGCCCGAGAATACGAACGCCTGCGCAATGCGCTTGCTCTTCAGCGCGTTCTTCAGCGTGCGCGTGACAGCCTGCTGTCCGAGGACGTCTTCGAATTTCTGCGGGCGCCACTTGCGGGCGAGGACCTGATACATGGGAGTTAAAAGTTGAGAATTAAAAACTAAAAATGATTTTTAACTTTCATTTTTAACTTTTAACTTACTCGGCCCGGAGGTCCTCAGCACATCACGGAAACGACTTAGCGCTGCTGCCTTCCGGCCCTGACGCGATTCGCCGCCCTGAGATTGCCGAGGTTCCGGGCCGAATCTTTAGTGTGACACAGCCAGCAGCGTTGCCGCCAACTTTTCATAGACGTCCACGGCCCGGGCGAGTTCGTCGAGGGCGATGTGCTCGCGGTCGGTATGGGCGACGTGGATGGATCCCGGCCCAATCAGCAGCGGCGTACCCCAATTCGAGAGAAACGGCACGTCGCTGAAATACGAGAAGGCGGCGGTGTCGAAACCGGGCACGGTGTGCATCCGCACCGCAGGCAACTCGAGAATCTCCTCGATCGCCAGCCGTCCGCCGAGCGTCCGGTGCAGCTGTTCACGCACCGGCGCGTGATCGCCAACGGTGCGGAAGAACACTTCCGCCTGCGCGTGCGGCGAGATCACGTTCGGCGCCACGCCGCCGGAAATCAATCCCACCGTGTGATGGGTGCGGCCAAGCAGCGGGTCCGCGGGCCAATCGGCGGTGCGCAACGAGACGAGGCCATCGATCAGCTTGTCGATCGCCGATTCGCCAAGCTCCGGATACCCGGAATGCGCGGCCTTGCCGGTGGCGGTGAGGCGCACGCGGAACGCGCCGCGCGTCGCCACGCCGAGGCGCAGATCCGTGGGCTCGCCGTTGATCAGATACCGCGATTTCGACGCGATCCTGTTGGCGGCCCTGGCGCCGTCGCTGCCGCGTTCCTCGCCGCCCACGAACACCAGGCCGACGCGCGTTTCGCCCTTCGCGCGCAGCCGCTCCGCGGCCGCCACCTGCGCCGCGAGGATGCCCTTCGCGTCGCACGCGCCGCGACCAAACAGCGTACCGTTCTCGATTCGGCTGGGAAAAAAGGGCGGCACGCAGTCGAAGTGCGTCGAGAACACCACTTCGGGCTCACCGACGGCGGCGATGACGTTGACCCGAGGCTTCTTGTCTATCCGGCTAAAGCCGGACGCCACAGACTGGTTGTCGGTGTGGCTAAAGCCGGATTCCACAGTGTCACCTGTCGGGGTGGTGTCCGCCTTGAGGCGGATTTCACCAAGGGGCTGTTCCAGCACCGAATAACCGCGCTGACGAAGATATGCTGCGAGCCAGGCCGCGACTTCACCTTCATTTCCTGTCGTCGACTCGATGTCGATGAGCTGCCGCGCCAGCTCGACGTGATTGACGAGCGCTTTCCCGGATCCCGTCTCTATCGGATCCACTGCTCTAACTCCGTCCTCGCGTCGGTCTTGTCGTCGCGGTACTTCACGATCACGGGCGTGGCGAGCGAGACGCCCCAGTCCCGGCCGGCGCCGACCGTCACCGCGCGCGACCCTGGCACCACTACCGCGCCGGCGGGAATCACCAGGGGCTGCCCGGCTTCAGGCTTGATGATCGCGCCGTTGACGAGGTCGTACACGGGCGTCGATCCGGTCAGCACCGTGCCTGCGGCGATCACCGCGCGCTGCTTGATCACGGCGCCTTCGTAAATACCGGTATTGCCACCGACCAGCACATCGTCTTCGACGATCACCGGCATGGCGCCCACCGGCTCGAGCACCCCGCCGATCTGTGCCGCGGCGCTGACGTGCACGCGCGCCCCGATCTGCGCGCACGACCCGACGAGCGCGTGCGAGTCCACGAGCGTGCCCTCGCCGAGGTAGGCGCCGATGTTGATGTACATCGGCGGCATGCAGATCACGCCGCGCGCCACGTAGGCGCCGCCGCGAATCGCCGAGCCGCCGGGGACCACGCGCACGCCGCGCTCGACGTGCATGCGCTGCACGGACTGGGTGTCCTTGTCGGAGAACGGCAGGCCCGCCGACATGTCGACGAGATCGCCGAAGCGGAAGCCGAGCAGGATGCCCTGCTTCACCCACGTGTTGACGCGCCATCCGGTGGAGGAGGCGGCATCGGGTTCCGCGGAACGCACGGCGCCGCGCTCGAGCGCATCTTTCAGTTCATCGAATGCCGCGCGGGCCTGTGCCTTGTCGGCGTTGGCGCCCGCGGCGGCCAGGGACTCAATGGTGGACTGCAGGCTCACGCTAGCGAGGCTCCGCCGGCGTCATGTTCACGAGTGCACGCCCTTCAAGACGTCCAGCTCCTTCAAGAACGCGAGGATCTTTTCCTGCGAGGCGGGGCGCGGCGGCACCATCGGCAAGCGGTACACCTCTTCGCACAGGCCCATGGCCTCCATCGCGAACTTGACGGGTCCTGGATTCGACTCGACGAAATTGCCGAGCATCAGCGGCACGAGACGGTGATGCTGTTGGCGCGCGGAGGCGTAATCGCCGCGCTCGGCAGCCTCCACCATCTGCACGATCTCGGCAGGCACCGAGTTCGACGCCACCGAGATCAACCCGCGGCCGCCGATCGCCATCAGCGGCAGCGTCAGCGCATCGTCTCCAGACAGGACGAGGAAGTCCGGCGGCACGGCGCGGCAGATCTCCACCATCTGCTGGATGTTGCCCGAGGCTTCCTTCACGCCGATCACCCGCGGAATGGTGGCGAGGCGCGTCAGCGTGGCCGCGTCGATGTTGCACCCGGTGCGTCCGGGCACGTTGTAGAGCAGGATCGGCAGCGACGTCGCCTCCGCGATCGTCGAGAAGTGGCGATACAGACCTTCCGGTGTCGGCTTGTTGTAATACGGCGTCACCGACAGCAGGCCCTGCACGCCGATGGCCTGCATCTCTGTCGCTACGTGCACGACTTCCTGCGTGTCGTACCCGCCGGCGCCGGCCATCACCGGCACCTTGCCATTCGCCGCTTCGAGCGTGAGTTCGACGACGCGGCGCCGCTCGGCGGCGCTCAGCGTGGGCGTCTCTCCGGTGGTGCCGCAGGGCACGAGGAAGTGGATGCCGTTGTCGATCTGGCGTTTCGCCAGACGTTTCACGGCCGCTTCATCGAGTGCGCCGGACTTCGTGAATGGAGTAATGAGTGCGGTGCCAACGCCAGTGAATGGAATTCTCATAGCATGTCCCTGATTGAAAACCAGCCTTGCTTGCCGACGAGCCACTGCGCCGCGGTCAGCGCGCCGCGTGCGAACACCGCGCGATCGCGCACCGTGTGCGTGAGCTCGATCGTCTCGGAGGGCCCGTCGAACCCGACCGTGTGCGTGCCCGGCACGTATCCGGCGCGCGTTGATGACACGTCGATCGCCCGATGATAGCCGGCCTCGATCATCCCCGCCTTGATCGCCAGAGCCGTGCCGGAAGGCGCGTCCTTCTTCATGACGTGGTGGGCCTCGTGGATCCACGCGCCAAACTCGCGCTGCTGCGCGAAATGACGGCTCGCTTCCTCCACCGCCCGCTGGAACACGTTCATGCCGAGCGAGAAGTTCGCCGCCGCCAGCACGCCAATGCCGGCCTTCTCGGCAATCGCCTTCATCGCCGCTTCCTGCGCGCTCCACCCGGTGGTGCCGATCACCACGTTGATCTTTCGCGCCGCGAGCTGCGGCAGGTTCTTTGGCACCGCCTGGGCGAGCGTGAAATCGATCGCCACGTCGACGTCGCCGAACTTTCCTTCGCCAATTGCCCCCTCACCCGAGTGTTCATCGACCACCGCCGCGACGGTTGCGCCGTACTCCGACGCCAGCGACTCCACGAGCCGCCCCATGCGGCCGTGACCGAGCAGCAGGACACGCATCAGGCGAGGCTCCGCCTCGGTGGCTGAACTCGTGAGATTCGGCTCCGCCTCGCCAGGCCGCCAGCATTGTCTTTGCCGCGCTCCGCGCGGCAGGGCTGCGCGAGTAAGTAACCCAAACGCATAGGACCTTGACCCTTCACGCCGCCGAAACAGCCGCGAAGAACTTCTCGTGCACGCGACCAAGCGCCGCCGGTAGATCGGACTCACGAATCACGAAGGTGATGTTCCGCCGCGACGCGGCCTGCGACAGCATCCGCAGCGGCACGTCGCCGACCGACGCCAGCACCTGCGCCGCCAGCGCCGGATCGTCGTGAAGGCCGTCGCCGACCACGCAGACGATGGCCATGTGGTCTTCGCGTTCGACCGCGGCAAACCCCGAGAGCGCCTCGATGATCGCCGGGAGCCGCCGCGCATCGTCGATCGTCACCGACACGGTGATCTCCGACGTCGTCACCACGTCGACCGACGTCTTGAAGCGCTCGAACACTTCGAAGAGCCGGCGCAGGAAGCCGTGCGCCATCAGCATCCGCGTGGACGTGATGTCGACGACCGTGACGGCTTTCTTCGAGGCGACGGCCGTCAGCGGACGGTCCGTCTTCGGACGCTCACCGGTGATCAGCGTGCCGCGCGCGGTGGCGCGGTGTGAATTGAGGATGCGCACCGGGATGTTGCGCGACACCGCGGGCTGAATCGTCGACGGGTGCAGGACCTTTGCGCCGAAATACGCGAGCTCCGAGGCTTCCGCGAACGACAGGTGCGGCACCACCTGCGGGTTCTTCACGATGCGCGGATCGGCGGTCAGCATGCCGTCCACGTCGGTCCAGATCTGGATCTCGCCGGCGCCGAGGCAGGCGCCAACGATCGCGGCGGAGTAATCCGAGCCGCCGCGGCCGAGCGTGGTGGTCACACCGGCCGCCGTGGCACCGACGAATCCGCCCAGCACGGGAATGCGTCCCGCGGCGAGTGGCGGATCCGCGTGCGTCATCAGGCCCGCGGTGGTTTCCTGGAACAGCGGCGCCGCGGACATGTGTTCGCCATCGGTGACCACCGCCTTGCGCGCATCGACGTAGGTGGCCAGCAGTTTGTGCGAGGTGAGCGCCGCCGCGACGATCTGGCTACTGAGGATCTCTCCGGTGGCGGCGAGGCTATCCATCCAGCGGGGCGACACTTCCTGCAGCACGGCGAGCGCCGAGACCACGCGATGGAGATCGTCGAACTCGCGGTTGAGCGAGTCGAGCACCGGCTGCCGCAACGCCGCGTCGCGAATCACGTCCGAGACCGTGATGTGCCGTGCCCGCAGATCCTGCAGGCTCGCCCGCGCGCCTTCGACGTCGCCCGTTCCGGCAAGCGCGGCGAGTCCGAGCAACCGATCGGTGACGCCCGACAGCGCCGACACCACCACCACCGGCCCACGCGCGTCGCCGCCTTCCTTCTGCGCTTCGGCCTGCCGTTCCGCGCGCACCAGGGCGATCAGTCGTTCAATGGCGGCCTGGTCGGCAACCGACGTCCCGCCGAATTTCATCACTTTCATGTGACTATTTTTAACTTTTAACTTTTAACTTTTAATTTTTAACTGACGAGCAGTCCTTCCGCGTGCATCAGCTCAGCATTCAGAATGGCTGCTCCCGCGGCTCCCCTGACCGTATTGTGACCCAACGCCACGAACTTGGCGTGCAGCACGGGACACTCGCGCACGCGGCCGATCGTCACCGCCATGCCGCCGCCGAGATCCGCGTCCAGGCGCGGTTGCGGCCGGTTCGGCTCCTCGGTGACCACGATCGGCGGCTGCGGCGCGCTCGGCAGCCAGAGTTCCTGCGGACGGCCGCCGAAGTTGCGCAGCGCGTCGACTATCTGATCGATCGTCGGCTTCTGTTCGAACGCCGCCGACACCGTCATGGTGTGGCCGTCGAGCACGGGCACGCGATTGGTGTGCGCGCTCACCGCGGCGGCGTACGGCGCGCGCCCGCCATCGGTGCCGAGGATCTTCAGCGTTTCGGTCTGCATCTTCTCTTCTTCACCGCTGATGAACGGCACCACGTTGCCCAGGATGTCGAGCGACGGCACGCCGGGATACCCCGCCCCAGACACCGCCTGCATGGTCGACACGACCACGGACTTGATCGTGAACTGGCGCAGCGGCGCCAGCGCCATCGCGAGCACGATGGTCGAGCAGTTGGGATTGGTGACGATCGCGCCGGGCCAGCCTTTCTCGCGGCGCTGTTCCCCGAGGATCTTGAGGTGGTCGGGGTTCACTTCAGGGATCAACAGCGGGACGAACGGGTCCATGCGGAAGTTGCGCGCGTTGCTGACCACGATGTGGCCGGCCTTCGCGAACGCGCCTTCGATGTCGCCGGCGACCGAGGCATCGAGGCCCGAGAACACCACCTTCGGCCCCTTGCCGGGCACGCACTTCTCGACGAGGCGATCCGCGGCACCGCCGGGAATGGACGTCGGCAACTTCCACGGCGCGATGGACTTGTAGGTCTTGCCTTCCGACCGCTCGCTGGCCGCGAGCCAGGTGCACCGGAACCACGGATGCCGCGCCAGCCGCGACACGAGCTGCTGTCCCACTACGCCGGTTGCACCTAAGATGCCGACTTCGATCGCGTCCACGCTTACTGTCCTTTCAAATGCACTTGCCGGGGCGGCACTTCTTGCCGGGGCCGGCACTCCTCGCCGGGGACGGCATTCCTTGCCGTGGAAGGCATTCCTTGCCGGGGAAGACATTCCTTGCCGGGGCGACACTCCTTGCCGGGGTTCAGTTCTTGCCACATGCGAACACGCGGTTCGTTGCAGAAAGTTCGATCCTAAGAATAGCCTGCGCGGCGATTCTCACGCGAATTCATCGGAATCGCGTCGGCATGCCGCCTGCTTTGCAGCCATGCATGAACAAAATCCAATCGTTTCGCGATCTCGATGCGTGGCAGTTAGGAATGGACCTGGTCGACGCGGTGCTCGTGGTCAGCAAGCGGCTGCCCCGTGTGGAGTTCGATCTTCGGCGGCAGATCAAGAGGGCCGTTATCTCGATTCCATCGAACGTCGCCGAAGGCTGGAAGCGCAAGCGCCGGCGTGGCGCCTATCAGAACCACGTGTCCATCGCGATGGGCTCGCACGCGGAGCTCGAGACCCAACTGGAGGTCTGCTTCCGTAATGGCTACTTGGAACGTGAGCAATGCAAGGCGGCCTGTGCGCTACTCGTGCGCGTAGGCCCAATACTGGAACGCTTGCACGACTCGTTGGATTGAGAACCCCGGCAAGGAGTGCCTCCCCGGCAAGGAGCGCCGCCCCGGCAAGCAGTGCCTCCCCCGGCAAGCAGTGCTTCCCCGGCAAGCAGTGCCTCCCCCGGCAAGCAGTGCCTCCCCGGCAAGCAGTGCCTCCCCCGGCAAGGAGTGCCGCCCCGGCAAGTGTCGCCGTCCCCGGCAAGTGGTGCCGCCCCCGGCAGGTGGTGCCGTCCCCGTCAAGCTGTGCCGCCCAACTTTGTTCTTCAAAGTAGATCGCATACACTTCCGGTGTGGTGTCACGTCCGGAGCCGCGGTCGGTGAGTAGCCAGGCGGCCGACAACCTGGTGTTCATTCGCAGCGCGATGGAACGCTCCGCGACGTTCACCGCCATTCCCGGCATCGGCGGCGTCGTGATGGGAGCCATTGGATTGGCGGCGGCGGGTGTGGCGGCGACGCAGCCCACCGAGGATCGCTGGCTCCTCACCTGGCTGGGCGCCGCGGCGCTCGCATCGGTGGCTGGGGCCCTGGCGATGTGGCGCAAGGCCCGCGCGGCGGGGCTGACGCTGACGAGCGCGGGGACGAGGCGATTTGCGCTGGGCATGGCGGCGCCGTTCGTGGCTGGCGCCGCGATTACCTACGAGTTGTGGGTGGTGCGCAATTTCACCGCGATGGCGGCGACCTGGCTGCTGCTGTATGGCACCGGGCTGCTGACCGGCGGCCAGTTCAGCGTCACGGTGGTGCGCTGGATCGGCGTGTGTTTCATGGCCACCGGCATTGCCGCGATCCTGACGCCGCACGAGTGGGGCAACACCTGGCTCGCCGTCGGCTTCGGCGGCCTGCAGATGGGATTCGGCATTTACATCGCGAGGAATCACGGTGGCTAACACGGCACGGAAGTTCAACACGAAGGTCCAGCACGAGGGTTCAGCACGGGCGTTCAAGCCGAAGGTTCCCGAGATTGCCACCAACCTCGATCGTCTCCTCCACGATCGCATGCGCCTCGGCATTGTCAGCGCCCTGGCGGCGGCGGACCAACTGTCGTTCACCGATCTGAAGACCGCGTTGAACGCGACCGACGGTAACCTCAGCGTGCATGCGCGGAAGCTCGAGGAAGCCGGCTACGTCGCGTGTGAGAAGTCCTTCGATGGCCGCACGCCGCGCACTGAATACAGGCTGACGGCGTCGGGCCGCAAGGCGCTCGAGAAGTACCTCGATCACATGGCCGCTATCATCAAGGCGGCGCGCACCTAGATTCGCCCCGCCTTGGCACAGTTTGACGCGATTTGACCGCCATTCGACCTTCCGCTCCACTTTCTAGCTGTTTTTCCTGGAAGCTCAGCAATAAAATTTGACTGGCAGTTTGCCAGTCTTGATCGCCTGAATTCCGCTTGTCGTGTTTTGCCCGCCCTGGATTTTCCACAGGAAGAATCGACGTGAATACTACCGGTTCGTTCATTCGCTTCGCCGCCTTCGCTCCATTCGTCGTCATCGCCGTCCTCTCCATTGCCGCATGCAGCGACAGTGCGTCACCGACCCGGCCGTCGTCACGACGGCCGCTCGTCAGTGCCCTTTCGCCTTCTCGAGGCATACAGGGCTCGACGATGCCGGTGACGATCTTCGGCAACAATTTCTCTGTCGCCAGCAAGGCGACGATCGACATTAGCGGCGGCGGCATTACCGTGAGAAACGTCGCGGTGCTGAGCGCGGGAACTGCAACGGCGCTACTCGTGATTGCCGCCGACGCCGCTCCCGGTTCGCGATCGCTCACCATCCGCACGATTGGCGGCAACAGCGATTCGCTGACCTTCACCGTCATCGAAGGTTCCGCACAAGGGTTCACGACAGAGCTTCCACACGAAGGTTCCTGACGACGGTGCAACGCGACGGTTCAGCAGGACCGTTCCACCACGACCGTTCCACCACGACGGTTCAGCGCGCGGGTTCGTATAAGATGCGATCCGACATTTGAGCGTGAAGCTCAACGGGAGGATCTGTATGCGAATGGCATTGAGCATTGCGGCTGCCGGCGCCCTGGCCCTGTCGGTATCCGTGGCGGCGCAGGAAACGAAGAAACCACCAGCCGAGCACACCATGACGGGCTGCCTCGCCAAGGGTGCGACGGCGGATACGTTCATCGTCAACAACACGGCTGAAAAGGGACCGAAGGTCATCAGCATCGTCGCGTCGAAGGACAGCCTTGCGGGACACGTCGGTCACAAGATCGACATCACCGGCGTCAACGTGCCGGCCGCCGAAGCAGAGGCCATGAAGCCGGCGCCGCCGAAGGCCGATCACTACATGCGGCTCTCCGCGATCAAGATGGTTGCGGCGAAGTGTCCCTGAAGATCTGAATCAGTTGTCCGATTGAAGGCCGGAGCGATCCGGCCTTTTTATTTTGCAGTGAGCGCGGCCAGGATCATGGCAAGGCGAACGCGATGAACTCGGCCGGGTGCTGAAAACTGCCAATCGCGATCACGAGGTATTGCTTGCCGCCGTGCAGGTAGGTCATCAACGTACCGGTGCTGCCGGCCGGCATCTCGTATTCCCACACCGCCTGTCCGCTCGCCTTGTCGAACGCGCGAATCTTCTTGCCGCCGCCATTTGGTGGCGTGCGCACGTTGATCTGATCGCCCTCGGTGACGAACAACAACGACCTGGTCACCAGCGGCGCCGCGCGAACCGAGTGACCGAGCGACGGGAGATTCAAGCCTTTCAGCGCCGGATGATGTCGAGGACCATCGCCGTTCGGCACCATCCACTTCTGCTCGCCGCGATTGAGATCGATCGCGGTGATGCGGCCATAGGGCGGCTTGACCAGCGGCAAGCCGCGCGGCCCCTGGATCAACTCGCGGCTCGAGGCGCGGAACCGCAGGTTGGTCTCTTTCGGATCTCCGGGCAGCAGGTTGGCGACGAACGGGTTGGTCATCGACGGCACGTAGAGCACGCCGGTGTCCTTGTCGAACGCCGCGCCGGTCCAGTCCGCGCCGCCAATCGAGCCCGGTAGCTGGATGGTTCCCTTCAGCCCGTTTGGACTCTCATCGATCACCGACGGCGGCGTGAACACCGGCCCGGTGCGATAGCGCTTGACGATCGCGAGCGCCTCCGCGCGCAGCTCGGGCGTGAAGTCGATCAGATCGTCTTCGGTGATGCCCTGCCGATCGAACGCCGGCGGCTTGCTCGGGAACGGCTGCGTCGGCGACGCGCGCTCGCCGGGCACGGTCGACGCCGGCACCGGGCGCTCGACAATCGGCCACACCGGCTTCCCCGTCACGCGATCCAGCACGTACACGAACGACTGCTTGGTGATCTGCGCGATCGCCTTGATCGGCTTGCCGTCGACGTTGATGTCGACCAGGATTGGCGCCGCGGGGTTGTCGTAGTCGAACAGATCGTGGTGCACCGTCTGGTAGTGCCACACGCGCGTGCCCGTCTGCGCGTCCACGCACACGATCGACGTACTGTACAGATTGTCGCCGAGCCGATGACCGCCGTACATGTCGTTGGTCACGCTCGTCGTCGGTAGATACACGTAGCCAAGCTCCTCGTCCGCGCTCATCAGCGCCCAGACGTTGCCGGCGCCGGTGTACTGCCACGAGTCACCGACCCAGGTCTTGATCGCGGGATCGCCGGGCTTGGGAATCACGTGGAAGGTCCATCGCAACTTGCCAGTGCGAACGTCGTAGGCGCGCACGTCGCCGGGATCGCCTTCGATCTTGCCGGCCGAATCCTGGTCCACCATCGCCGAGCCCATGACGATGACGTCGCGGGCAATGAGCGGGACGGAGTTCCACCGATAGCCGGTGCTGCGCGGACCGACGTCGGCGCTGAGGTCGACGACACCGTTGACGCCGAAGGATCGAATCGGCTCTCCGGTCCTCGGATCCAGCGCGTAGAGCGACCGGTTGCGGAAGGTGATGATGCGCGCGTCATCGCCGTCGCCCCAATAGGCGACGCCGCGGTTCGCCGACCCGCGCAACCCGTCGGCCGAGCCGAGCATCCCATCAGCGCCGGGCTTCTGCACCCAGAACGTCTTGCCGGTGGCGGGATCGAACGCCTCCGCGAGTCCGACGCCATTCGACGCGTACATCACGCCGCCGACCATGATCGGCGTCGAGCGGAAATTATTGAAGATACGCACGCCGGTGGCGCCTTCGAGCAGCCCGGGATCGACCTGCGGCCGGCGCCATGCGATTCGCAAGGACGCCACGTTGTCGCGGTCGATCTGATCGAGCGGGGAATATTTCGTCGCGGCGTTGTCGCCCGAGTAGTGCCTCCATTCGACTCGCGGGCGCTTCGCGCCCTCGCTCATGGCAAGCCATACCGGTCGCTCGCTCATGGCAGGCCAGCAGACTGCCAACGACGTCGCGATCGCAATCCCGAACCTCAACATCGCGCGGGTAGGATACACTGCCGCCGTTTCGGGAGGGGTCACGATGCCCAGCTACTCCGCTTCGCTTGCCCGCGTCCTCGGCCTCATCCTGCTCGCGCCGCTGCCGGCGCTGGCGCAGATCGATACGAACATCCTCGAGAAGCAGAAGGCCGCCCTGGAGCGGCAGACCACCGACCCCGATCAGCAGCGCGACGGCGGCACACAGGCGCGCGACTGGGAGTACCAGCTGCCCGAAGGCGTGCGCACGCGCCAGGTCACGTTCTACGTCGATGGCGGCACGCCGCTCTACGGCAAGGTGTTCCTGCCGAAGGGCTTCACGCCATCGGCTAGGGTGCCGGCGGTGGTGGTCGGGCACGGCATCAACGCGTTGTCGATCGGCATCGAGAAGTTTGCGGCGCGTTTCGCCGAGCGCGGGCTGGTGGCGATGGCGATTGACTACCAGAGCTACGGCTTCAGCGGCAGCGGCTCGGATGACATCCGCCTGCTCGAAGCCGACACGACGACCGATGCGCGCGCGGTCACGGAAAAGGAAGCGCGCATCCTCTTGAAGCGCACCAACCTGAACAACGTCCACGAGGTCGCCGACTTCCGCGCCGCGATCTCGTTCCTGCAGGGCGAGCCCGGGATCGATCCCGATCGCATCGGCATCTGGGGTTCGAGCAACGGCGGCGCGGTGGTGATGGCGGTGGCCGCGGCCGACGCGCGCGTGAAGGCGGTGGTGTCGCAGGTGTCGTCGCCGCGCCCGATTCCGCGAGCGCCGGTGCCGGTGGCGCCGAACCTGCTCAAGGACGCCATCCAGCGCGTGCGTGAGGGACAGGGCGCCGAGGTCGACGGCGGCTTCTCGTTCAGGAGCAAGATCGATCAGTGGTCGACGCAGCGCAACCGCGACATGCGCCCGGGCGCGACGCTCGATCAGATTCGCCCGACGACCGCCGTGCTGTTGCTTCCGGCGGAGAAGGACGAGCTGACCCAGGGAGCAGGCGGCTCGATCGAGGCGGCGAAGTTTCTCGCCGGACGCGGCGTGCCGTCCCAGGCGATCGTGCTGCCCGGTCTGACGCATTTCCAGGCCTACTCGTATGCCGGTTTCGAAACCGGCTCGAACCTCGCCGCGGATTGGTTCCTGAAATATCTCGGCAGCGCGAAGGCGGTCCCGCCCGATGCGATCACTCCCCCATCACCGGCGCGCGGGCGCGCGCCCGCGGCGGGGGCTA
>JALDXK010000110.1:0-13159 GCA_032155105.1 Acidobacteriota bacterium | reverse complement strand
ACGCCGGCCTGGCAGTCGCCGACATACCAGTCGCGCAACACCTCGTTGAGCGCGTTGCGCATCGGCACTTCCTCGCGGATGATGCGGCCGCTGTCGTCGAGCATGTCGAGCATGTAGAGGTTCGCTGCCAGCACGTGGTCGTCGTCGAACTTGTCCTCTTCGGCGCGGCCCTTCAGGCCATTCGAGAAGTAGGCGGCGGCGTTGCTCGACACCTCGCTGCCGTGCAGGTCGAGGCTCTGGCTGAACCAGAAATTCACGAACTTCTGGATCAGGGGCAGGTCGATGCCGCCGACCTTGCGCACGTCGCCCGAGAACCCGGACTCGCGCAGCAGCTGGCAGGTCCGCTCGAGGATGCGGGCGAGGCCGGTTTCGCCGACGAACATGTGATGCGCTTCTTCGGTGAGCATGAAGCGCGTGGTGCGCGACAACGGGTCGAGCGAGCTTTCGGCCAGCGACAGCAGCTGCGACTTGCCGTCGCGATCGGTGAACATCGTGAAGGCGAAAAAATCGAGCCAGGTGTCGATCGGCTCGTTGAACGCCTCGAGCATGCGCGGCGTGTCGTCGTTGCCGCTGCGACGCTCGAGCAGCGCTTCGGCTTCGTCGCGGCCGTCGCGGCCGAAGTACGAGTGCAGCAGATAGACCATCGCCCACAGGTGGCGGCCTTCTTCGACGTTGACCTGGAACAGGTTGCGCAGGTCGTAGAGGCTCGGGCAATGCGCGCCCAGCGAGCGCTGCTGCTCCACGCTGGCGGGCTCGGTGTCGCCCTGGATCACGATCAGCCGCCGCAACTGGTTGCGGAACTCACCGGGGACTTCCTGCCACACCGGTTGGCCCTTGAAGTCGCCGAAGCCGATGCGTCGATCGTGCGTCGGCTCGGCAAGGAAGATGCCCCAGCGATACTCGGGCAGCTTCACGTAATCAAAGTGCGCCCAGCCGGCCGCGTCGACGCTCACGGCGGTGCGGAGGTAGACCTGGTGGCTGTCCTGGAATCCCGGCGGCCCCATCTCGCGCCACCAATCCAGGTAGGCGGGCTGCCAGTGCTCCAGCGCCCGCAGCAGGCGCTTGTTGCCAGACAACCCGACGTTGTTTGGAATCTTGTCAGCAGAAATCATAAGTCTGACCTTCTGTGCCTTCTGTGGCCTATGTCCTCTTGAAATCGAACTGCGGCCGACCTTCGCGCCCGTAGGTCATCAGCGCGCCCTTCTCACCCACCGCGTTCGGTCGCTGGAAGATCCAGTTCTGCCAGGCAGTGAGGCGGCCGAAAATCTTGGTTTCCATCGTCTCAGGACCGGCGAAGCGGAGGTTGGCCTCCATGCCGGTCAGCGCGTCCGGCGAGAACGCCGCGCGCGCCTCGATCGCCATGCGCACTTCATCGTCCCAGTCGATGTCGTCGGGCGCCGAGAACACCAGTCCGGCCGCGAGCGCTTCCGACGCAGCGAAGGGACCGTCGTGGTCGAGGGCCCTCCCCACCGAGTCTGGCTCGCCGAGAAAACGCACCTGCAGCCTCGACAGGCCGTTGCTCATCGGGTACGCGCCGCCATTCATCACGCTCAGCTGAATGGTGTTGTCCTGGTCCGGATGGTCGATCATGTACGCGCGATCGGCGGCGAGCGCCAGCTCGCACAGCGTGCCGGCAAACGCGTTGCCCGGCTCGATGAGCGCGAAGAAGCTGCGCGACGTGAGATCCATGCGCTTCAACGTGCGCCGAATCAGGCCGGTGATTTCGCGGACCAGCCAATGCTCGCGATTGGCGTGCAGCGATTCGTCCACGGCCAGCACCGCTGCCGGGTCGCCAACCGCGCGCACGATCACGGTGCCGATTTCAGGCTCGTTCAGACGCAGCCGCAGCAGCGCATCGTCGAACTCGCGGAAGGCCCGCACCGCCCACGACTGATCGCCCGCAGCGAGGAACTCGTCCGCCGTCGTCGGCATCTCGACGCGCGAAGGCGGACCATCAGGTCCGCCTGGAGCAGCGATGGTTAGCTCGCAAGTCCGCTTGGCGCGATCGATGACGCCCTTGACGTACGTGTATTCGATCGTGTGGCCATCGATCGACGGCGACAGCGGCCCAAGTGTGATGCCAGGTCCGCTCTTCGGTCGATCGGATTTCGCGGCCAGGTTCTGCGCATGCTTGGCGACGGACTCCTGGAACTTGCTGGTGGGATACGTCGCATCAACGAAGCGGCCTTCAACGGCGCGCTTGCCGCGCACGCCCTCGGTGAGCGTGCTGAAATCGTCGGCGAGATCGCGGCGCACTTTGCGCTTGTCGACCACGCGCGTCAGGCCGCCGGTGCCGGGTAGCACGCCGAGCAGCGGCGTTTCCGGGAGCGCCACCGAAGCCGAGCCATCGTCGACGATGACGATCTCGTCGCAGGCGAGGGCAAGTTCGTAGCCGCCACCGGCGCAGATGCCGTTGACCGCGGCGAGGAATTTCACGCCACTGTTGGCGCTCATGTCTTCCATGCCGAGACGCGTCTCGTTGGTGAACTTGCAGAAGTTCACCTTGAAGGCGTGGCTGGAGGTGCCGAGCATGAAGATGTTGGCACCGGCGCAGAAGATGCGCGGCTTGAGGCTGGTCAGCACCACGGCATGCACTTCTGGATGCTCGAAGCGCAGCCGCTGCAGGATGTCGGCAAGCTCGATGTCGACGCCGAGGTCGTACGAGTTGAGCTTCAGCTTGTAGTCGGCCGGACGCAGTCCGGCGTCTTCGCGCACGTCCATCGCCAGCGTGGCGACGTGCCCGTCGATGGTGAGCTTCCAGTGCTTGTACTGGTCAGGAGCGGTCTCGAAGGTGACCGACGGCAGTGCGGCGGTGTGTTCCACGGGCGGAGTGTACTACGAATTTAAACGCTCGTTCAAATCGTGATATATAAGAGGCCCTACCCAATGAACCGTTCAGCTACGACCAACGACCGGCGGATCGAAATCCTGAAGAGCGCGGCCGCGGCCTTCCGCCGGCGAGGTTACCACGGCGCCAGCGTGGACGAAATCGCGTCGGCGCTCGAAATGACCAAGGGCAATCTCTACTACTACTTCAAGAACAAGGAAGAGATTCTCTTCGCCTGCCACGAGTATTCCCTCGACAAGCTGCTGACGCTGATGGACGACGTGCAGGCTGAGCCGATCTCGCCGGAGGCCAAGCTCCGCAAGCTAATGCTCGCGTTCGTGCACCTGATCCTCGACGATCTGCACGGCACCGCGCTCACGCTCGATCCCGAGGCGCTCTCGCCGCCGTTGTTGAAACGCATCATCGCCAAGCGCGATCAATTCGATCACGGCATCCGCGCGATCATCCAGGAGGGCATCGACCAGCGGGTGTTCAGGCCCGGCGATCCAAAGATGATCGAGTTTGCGATGATGGGGGCGGTGAACTGGATCGCGAAGTGGTTCGATCCTGCCGGCGAGATGACGTCGGATCAGATCGGCGATGCGTTTGCGGACTACCTGGTCGGCGGCTTGCGCACGTCCCGCGAGTAAGCGCGACGAGCGGACCGATGGCCGCCCGTCGCCTGACGATTAGCAGAAGCCGGTCTTGCCCTTCTTCTTGGCCGTCTTCTTCTTTGCCGCCTTCTTTGCTTTCTTAGCCACGTTGCCTCCGGGGCGTGCGGCCGGCGTCATGCCGGACCGCTAACGACGATGGACGTGAGGGGGCGCGCGAATACGAGCGAGCGCGGCCAATCGTGGCGGTGACGTGAGGTGAAGTCAAGCAGAAAGCAGCGCGCATCAGATCTTGAGCGCGTCCGCTCGCTGCTGCACGTGCTGCATCAACCCGTCGAAGCGCGGATCGGACCGCAGGCTGGCGAGGAACGGATCCTTCTGCGCCAGCAGATCATGGTTGATGAAGCCTCGCGAAATCGCCGCCTCGACCCAGCGCAGCCCGGCGTCGACCTCTCCCACCAACGCGTGGCACTGACCAAGAAACCAGCAGTACTGCGGGTCACCTTCGAGCGCGGCGATCAGTTCCGGCGTGAGCCGCATCAGCACCTGATCCCGATCGCCGGCGAGCGCGCGCTGATAGACAATGGCGAGCTGGCCGAACGGATTGTCCGGCACCGCCTGCGCCAGTTCCTCGAGGATGCGATGGCCTTCGGATGCGCGCCCGGTGATGACGGCGACATGGCCGTAGCACAGCCGCATCAACGGGTTCTCCATGACGGCGGCCAGGCGAGCCGACCAGAGCGCCCACGCGCGGTCGTAGTCGCCCCTGAGCCAGGCCATGGTGCCGGGCATCAACTGGTGGAACGGCGTCATCGGATCGACTTCGACCAGCCGTGCCGCCCATGCTTCGGCGAGCGCCATCTTGCCGCTGAGGCCCGCAACGAGGCAGCCCCATAACAGGCAGTCCGGATCGTTGGGAGCCAGATCGAGCGACATCTTCAGTTCCGCCAGCGCGCCCTGGATGTCGCCGCGATGCACGCGCACGAGGCCGGCCACCCGGTGGCCATGCGGCGACTGCGGATTGATCTCGAGCACGCGGCGCACGCACGCTTCGGCCTTGTCGAGATACGACGGATCGCCGCTCACCCCTGAGTTCACGTACTGCCAGTACGCTTCGCCCTTGACCGCCAACACCAGCGCGTTCTCACCGGTGATGGCCTCGCATCGGCCCAGGAATTCGATGGCGCGGTCGAGACCTTCCTTGGTGAACCGCAGCATTTCGCGCTTGGCCCGCAAATACCACTCGTAGGCGGCGACATCGGCGATCTGGTGGGGCTCGGCGAGCTTGCGCTCTTCTTCCGCAGTCAGCACCAGCCGAAGCGCATCGACGATCGACTTCGACAATGTTTCCTGGATGTCGAACACGTCGGCCAGGGTGCCGCTGTACTTGTGGCTCCACACGGGTGAGTCGGAGGCGGCCTCGATCAGCTTTGCGGTGATCCGCAAGGCATCGCCAATCCGCCGCACGCTCCCCTCGAGCACGTGCTCGACGCGCAACTGCTGGGCCAGTGCCGCCACCGTGAGTCGCGTGCCCTTGAACTGCATGCTGGACGTACTCGAGATGACCCGCAACTGCCGCACGTTCGACAGCTCGGCGATGATCTCCTCGGTCAAGCCATCGGCGAAATAGTCGCTATCAGGCTCAGCAGACAGGTTCGTGAAGGGCAACACGACGATCGATTTCCTTCCAGCCGCCGCGCTGACCGTGGCGGTCCCACCCGTTGGTGTCGTCGTGCCAGAGGCGAGCGCCCCGAGCGCCGCTCGCACCTCGGCGGCATCCTGATACCGGCGTCCCGGATCCTTCGCCAGGCAACGGCTGACCACTGCCGACAACCCGTGCGGCACATGGTCCGGCAGCGGCGCTGGCGTGGCGTGCAGGATCTGTCCACTCAACTCGTACGCGGTTTGCCCGATGAAGGGCCGGCGGGCCGAGGCCATTTCGTACAACATCACGCCCAGCGCCCAGATGTCGGCGCGGCCGTCAACCAGCGACCCGTTCAGCGCCTCCGGCGCCATGTAGGCCAGCGTGCCAGAGACGCGGCCGGGTGCCAGGAACGAGTCCTCCGTACGGACCACCGTTTCCGTCTCTTCCACCATGGCCTGCCGCTGCGCGACACCGAAGTCCAGCACTTTGATCCGGCCATCCGGGGTGACGACGACGTTCGCGCCCTTGAGATCTCGGTGAACAACGCCGCGCGCGTGGGCGTGCGCGAGCGCACTGGCGATTTGCGAGCCGTAGTCGACGATCGTTTCCATGGAGAACCCGGCCGATGGGAGCGCCGCCGACAGGGTGTGGCCGTCGACGAACTCCATCACCAGGTAGGTGAGGTCCCCTGACTCACCGACTTCGTGGACCGTGCAGACGTTTGGATGATTCAGGGCGGATGCGCTGCGCGCTTCGTGCAGGAGCCGCTGCCGGGCCTTCGGCGCGGCCTCCAGGCCCGGAAACACTTTGATCGCCACGAGGCGTTCGAGGCGGCTGTCGAATGCGCGGTAGACCACGCCCATTCCACCCGCGCCGAGCTGCGACTCAATCCGGTAGTGCCCAATGCGGGCGCCGATCATTTCCACATGCCGTTTTGTGCTGAGAACCGGCGCGATGATACCATCTCGCCGCTGCAATGAGTCCCCGCCGCCCGGCGCCGCCCACCTTGTGCGAGACCGCCGTGGTGGCCATCACCGGTTCAATCGGCGCACTGTGGGCCGCCCAGTTCGTGCTCGAACTCCGCGCCGGCGGACATGTCCGCGAGGTGCGCGTCGTGATGTCGCCGAGCGCGACCGAGTTCGTGACGCCCGTCGCCATGCGCGCGATTTCAGGTGCGCCGGTCCTCGCCGGACTGTTCGATGCGGACGCCCCGCTGCCCGTTGGCCACGTGCAAATCTCTGATGACGCGGACATCATGATCGTGATGCCCGCTACCGCCAACATCATCGGCAAGGTGGCCAACGGCATCGCCGATGAAGCCGTGTCGGCCGCGATCATGGCTGCCTCGTGCCCGGTCATGTTCTTTCCGAACATGAACGATCGCATGTGGCGCCGGGCCGCGGTTCAGCGCAATGTCCGCACGCTGGTACGCGACGGTCATCACGTTGTGCCGCCGGTGGCCGGCACGGTGGTCTCGACCGGCCGGACCGCCACAGGCGGCATGCCGGACGCCGAGACCATCCTCGAGACGGTGAGGAAAGTACTGCGTTAGCGCAGCCTGCCTCGCCGAAGCGTTAGCGGAGGCGAGCGAGCACCATCCCCTCATCAACGCTTCGCCTTACCACACCGAAGCCTGCACGTCGAAGCTGCTGCTGCCTCTCTCGCCATGTGGCGGGCCGCCCCGGTGAGCCGAGCGCGAGCAGCAATAAGTCGTAGGCAACCGCTTCTGGCGGAGACCGCCGGCCCGTGTCTAGCAAAGGAGCGGCGATGACCAATGCTCCGCCAGGCCGAAGCACCCGGCGCGCCTTGCGCAGTAACTGCAGCTGCGCGGAAGGATCAAAATAATCGAGGACATTCACCATCAGCACCAGGTCGAATGGTCCGCGCCAGTCCGCCTTCGATACATCCCCGGCGACCGTCTCCACTCGCCCGCTGACGCCGGCGGCTTTCGCGTATTGCCGGACAGTCCTGAGCACCGGTGCACGATCCCGTGCGACCAGCGTGGCGTCCCGCCATCGCCGCAGCAACTCGATCCCGACCGGCGATGCGCCCGCGCCGACATCGAGGATGCGGCCGCCGCGTTGGGCGCCGACGCCTCGGCGAAGGCGACCGAGTCTCTGTCGGGCCAGCTCCGACGCGATCGCCTTCGCCGCGCGGCGACGCAGCGCCAGCGTCGAGGTCGCGAAGGCCGGCCATACACGGCCTACCGGCCCGGTCTTGGCTCCCCGCACCGTGGCAGACAGATCCGCAAAGGCGGTAGACACGGGAGGGGCGTTGAAGAAACGCGGGAGTGTCACCAGCGATTCCGCCGACCGCTCATCGAGAAAACGGGCGGCATCGGCAGCGGCCCGGTAGCGGCCGTTGGCCGATCGCAGGAAGCCGAGCGACGCCAGGAAGTCGCAGAGACGTTCCAGCGACGCACGATCCGCCTTGCACGTCCTGGCCAGTTCCGGGGCGCTGCGCGCGCGGCCGCCGAGGGCCGTGAACACGCCAAGATCGATCGCCGCCGTCAACGCGGCGCTCTGCCAGTACGCACACAGCACATCGACGATGCGCGACGGATCGGAAGGGCTCATGTGGGCATGCTACTATCCCGGCCCGGATGCTGCCCTCGAAGCGGTCAACTCACATGCCGAGACGTCGTCAATGACCGCGCCGGAACTTGGATTCTTCATCCGGCCGGACTCGCTCGATTTCCGGGACCGCATCTTCCGGCCCACACTCATCGAGGTGCCGAGCGAGATTCCACTCTCGACCTACCAGCAGGTCGACGTCCCGGTCCTCAATCAACTGGGCGCGGGCGCTTCAAATCGAGCCGGCGTGCGGAGCAGGCTGCGCGGGAGCGCGGCCGACAGCCGGGCGCACTCAACCGCCTGGGCGTGCACCGGCTTCGCACTGGCCACCGTCGTCCATTACCTCCTCCGAAAGCGCGCGGTCCATCCCGATCGCTCGCTCGTGAGCGAAGCGATGCTGTTCGAGATGGCGCGCCGCCACGACGATTACACCGGCGACAGCTACCTCGGCTCGAGCGCACGCGGCGCGATGCGAGGGTGGCATAGCCACGGCGTCTGCCGCCAGGAGTTGTGGCCGTTCCGGGAAGGCCGGCAGGATCGAAAGTTGACCTCGGAGCGCGCCGCCGACGCCGGTACCAGACCGTTGGGCGCGTACTTCCGCGTGAACCACAAAGATCTCATCGACATGCACTGCGCCCTGGCCGAGGTCGGCGTCCTCTATGCGGTGGTCAACGTGCATCAGGGGTGGCTCGCGGCGAGGGCGAAGGACGGGGCCATCCTGGCGTCGGACAAGGTCCTCGGCTCACACGCGGTGGCCATCGTCGCTTACGACGAGCGCGGCTTCTGGGTGCAGAACAGCTGGGGGCCCTCGTGGGCCGCGGGCGGATTCGGCCACTTGCCGTACGACGACTGGCTGACACATGGCCTCGACGTCTGGGTCGCGCGTCTCGGCGTGCCGACGTTTCTTGGCGAGCCGTTGTCGGCCGCACAGATCACGGCATCGGCCTACCCATCGTCAAAGACCCAGGTCGTGCGCCACCTGCGCCAGCATCTCGTCCGCATTCATCCGGATGGACACCTGCAGTCGAACGACGCGTACGGCACGTCCGTCGAGGATCTCGACACGATTTTCGAGGAGGATTTTCCGAACGCGACGAAGTCGTGGAAGAAAAAGCGGCTCCTGCTGTTCGCGGACGGCGGGCTCGGCTCGCTGAACGCCGCGATTCAACGCGGCGCCGCGGACTATCGAGCGACGTTGATGGGACAGGGCATCTACCCTCTGGTGTTCGTCTGGCGGACCGGGTTCTGGGACACGATTAGCGCCGTCCTGCGCCGTGCCTTGAGCGGGCGCAAACACGACTCGACGGCCAACGCGCACACCGACTTCATGCTCGACCGGCTCGACGACGGGCTCGAGCCGACGGCGCGAGAAGAGGGTGGCAAGCTGCATTGGGATGACATCAAGCGCACCGCACTCAGGGCGACCACCCTCGCGGACGGTGGCGTGCGCCTCACGCTGGACCGCGTTGCCCGGCTGGTGCAGCGCGACCCGACAGTGGAGGTGCACCTCGTCGGACACAGCGCTGGCGCGATCCTGCTTGCCCCGGCGGCGCAGCTGCTGACCTCTGCAGGCAGGATCACGTCCGGTCCGATGAAGGGGCGCAAGGGCCTCGACGTCACGGTGCAATCCTGCGCGCTCTGGGCGCCGGCGTGCACGACCGAGCTGTTCCACCAGGCCTACTTCGACGCGATCCAAAAGCGCCGCATTCGCCGGTTTCTCATGCTCACGCTCACCGAACAGGCCGAGGCCGCCGACAACGTCGCGGGCATCTACGGCAAGTCGCTGCTCCACCTGGTATCCAGCGCACTCGAGGAGGAGCCGCGCGTGCCCGACGACTCCGAGGGAACGGCGATCATAGGCATGACCAGGTTCGTCATGCCCGATGCGGATCGCCAGGGGTACCCCGAATTCATGCGCCTCGCGCGCCGGAAATCGGTCACCTGGATGATCACGCCCGCGCCGATCACCGCCGACCCCGGCCAGAACCAGCCGCCTGGCGCACGTCACCACGGCGACTTCGATGATGATCCTGGCACCCTGCTCGCCACGCTGAGCCTGATCCTCAACCGGCCGCTGAAGGACATTCGCCTCGCCCTGCATCGATCGGCAGGCTCGGCCAAGAAAATACGCATGTCCCTCTAGGCAGAAGGCACGGGAGACACAGACACGGTTTACTGAGCGGTCTCGCCTGGTGTCAACGTCAGGACCTCGATGCCCTTTCCTGCCAGGTGGGCTTCGAGCTGCTCCGGTGTGCCGGTGAGCAGCGGGAACGTTCCGTAGTGCATCGGCACCACCTGCTTGACGCCGAGCCACTGCGCGGCCATCGCCGCCGTATCGGGGCCCATCGTGAAGCGATCGCCGATCGGCAGGAACGCGATGTCGGGCTTGTACAACTCGCCGATCAATTTCATGTCGCCGAAGAGCGCGGTATCGCCCGCGTAGTAGACGGTCTGACCGTTCTCGAGCGTCACGACGAAGCCCGCTGCCTCGCCGAGATAGACGAGGCCTTTGTCGTCGACGCTGCTGCTGTGCCGCGCATCCGTCATGGTGATGCGGAGGCCCTTCGCGGTGATCGTGCCGCCCTTGTTCATCGGCTCGAGGTGCTGCACACCCTTCGTGCCGAGCCACGAGGTGACTTCCCAGATGCCGACCACGGTGGCACCGGTTTGCTTGGCCATCGCCGCAGCATCGGTGATGTGATCGCTGTGCCCGTGGGAAACGAGAATGAGATCGGCGGATTTCGGGCGTGCCGCTGCTGGGAAAGAGGGATTACCGGTATACCAGGGATCGAGGAGGACTTCTTTTCCGCCCGGCGTGCGAAGTCGAAATGCACTGTGTCCAAGCCAGGTAATCGCCAACGTCTGCATACTGATCCTTCTTTTCTTATTTTCTTCCGTAAAGGTACACTTGGATCAGATGGTCGAAGCGCCGCTGGAGTTCATCAAGCCTTCCCCCTCCGCTAAAGCTACGGGGGACAGGCGCGAACCCAAGCCCGAATGGCTCAAGGTGCGCGCGCCTGGGTCGGAGAATTATCTCCGCCTGCGCGGCATCATGCGTGAGCTCAAGCTCAACACCGTTTGCGAGGATGCGCACTGCCCCAACATCGGCGAGTGCTGGCACCACGGCACGGCGACCTTCATGATCCTCGGCGACACCTGCACGCGCGCCTGCACCTACTGTGCGGTGGCGCACGGCAAGCCGGCAACGCTCGACATCGACGAGCCGCGCCGCGTCGGCGAAGCGGTCGAGAAGATGGCCCTGAAGTACGCGGTGATCACCTCGGTGGACCGCGATGACCTGACCGATGGCGGCGCGGAGATTTTTGCCGAGACCATCCGCGATATCAAGCGCCGCCTGCCGGACTGCCGGGTCGAGGTGCTGATTCCGGACTTCAAGGGCGACGCGGGCCCGCTGCAGGTCGTGCTCGATGCCAGGCCCGACGTGCTCAATCACAACACCGAGACGGTGCCCCGCCTGTATCGTGCCGTGCGATCCGGCGGCCGTTACACGCGCACGCTCGAACTGCTCGATCGATCAAGAAAGTACGCACCGGAGATTCCGACCAAGACCGGGATGATGATGGGACTTGGCGAGGAACAGGACGAGGTGGTGCAGGTGTTCAGGGACCTGCGCGACGTCGGCGTATCGATTCTCACACTCGGCCAGTACCTGCGGCCGTCTGAGAACCACGCGGTGATGACGCGGTATTACCATCCGGACGAATTCCGCGAGCTCAAGCGGATCGCGATGGGGATGGGCTTCGTGCACGTCGAAGCGGGGCCGCTGGTGCGCAGCTCGTATCACGCGCACGAACAAGCCGATGCCGTTCGACTCGCCAGCGACGCGCAGGCGCGCCGCTAGCTCGCTCACGGTCTTCGACCACGCAAGCAGCTCTGACCCGCTAGTCGGGATCCCCGGCAAGCGTTGCCGTCCCCGGCCCGTCGTGCCATGCCCGGCAAGACGTGCCGTCCCCGGCACACGTCAGCAAGAAACGCACTTGTTGTTGTTGGCCGCGCCGAGGCTCGCCAGTAGCGCGATCGTCTCAGGATAGGGCTGCGTCCGCTGCACCGGGCCATTCGCCACATCGATCGTGGTCTGGCCCGAGCGATTGATCTTCTTCACATCGGCGCCCTTCGCAACGAGGTACTTGATCATCTCGTTGTCGCCGCGCGACGCCGCATGGTGCACCGCGGTGTTGCCGTCGTGATCGACGGCGTTGACGTCGGCGCCCAGTTCCTCGACCAGGTACTTCACCGCCGGTAGCATGCCCTGCGGCGCCACGTGATGCGAGTTGCCGGCAAAGCCCATCGCGTATCCGGGTCCGGCGGCGGCATGCAGCGGCGTGGCCCCAGGTCCGCCTACCGGCAGCGGCGCCAGTCCTGATTTATCGGCGCCGGCTACGGGATCTTCGGGGCCGCGGCGCGAGAACATCTTGATGGTCGGAACCGCCGGATCGGCGCCGTACGCTACCAACAGTTTCATCGCCGCCACGTCGGCGGCATAGGCCGCGCGCCAGAACGCGGTGGCTCCAGCTTCATCGACGCCCGATTGATCGAAGTTGTACCCCGAGAACCAGACCTTCTTGCGCACGCGCGCGTTCGGATCGGCGCCACGCTCGAGCAACAGCTTCATCACGTCGAGATAGGTGCGGGTCTGCTGCAGGTGCGCGCGTGGCTGCGGATACGCCGCAATCGGCGCCCATTGCACGTTGACAACGGCATAGAGCGGCGAAACCCCTGCCTCGCTCAGCAGGTTCGGATTGGCGCCTTCCTCGATCAGCATGGCCGCCAGGTCGAAGTGGCCGTTGATGAGCGCCACGAGTACGGGCGTGGCGCGATCGCCGGGACTCGCCAGGTTCACGTCCACGCCACCGTCAACGAGCGCGCGCGCTGCGGCGGCACTGCCCTGGCGGGCGGCAAAATGCAGGGCAGTCAACCCGCCCTGCGTGCCGATCAATTCGTTGTAGCGATATGGCCGGGTCACGCCGGGAACCGCGGTAGCCGATGCCGCGGCGGCGGCGCCCCGCGGGCCGCCCTCTTCGATCGGCGAGGTGAGCGCCTTCAGGTCGGCCACCGATGAGGCCGCCTTCCAGTCCGCGCCCTTTGCCAGCAGCACCCGCACGACGTCGGCGCGATCGAGGCCCGCGGCGATCATCAGCGCGGTTTGCCCGAAGGCTTTCTCCTTCGCGTTCACGTCGGCACCAGTCTCGACCAGGCGCGTGACGGTGTCGCCGCTGCCGCCGCGTGCCGCCAGCATCACCGCCGTGGCCCCGGTCGAGGTCGTCGTATTGCTGTCCGCACCCGCGGCAATCAGCGCCGCCACCACCGGCGAGTGGCCGCCCTGGCTCGCCAGGTGCAGGGGCGTGACGCCGCCCAGCCGCGTTGTGGCGCGGACGTTCGCGCCGGCCGACAACAGCATCTGAGCGAGCGCGGCGTCGCCGTGCATCGCCGCCCAGTGCAGCGCCGTCATGCCGTCGCCCTGTGCCGCATTCACATCACCGCC
>JALDXK010000109.1:0-13176 GCA_032155105.1 Acidobacteriota bacterium | reverse complement strand
CTGCAACACCCTGCCACCAGCCCAGACGCGGGTGGCGACGCCCCAGCCGAACGCGTACGAATCGCCGAACGGCGCCGCCACGAGATCCGGAGCCGAGACGCGCAGCACGGCGAGGTCGGTGTGCGGATCGTCACCGACGAGGTCCGCCACGAGATCCCGGCCGTCCGGCAGCGTCACGCTGATGCGTGTGGCATTGGCGACGACGTGGCTGTTGGTGAGGATGAGGCCGTCGGGCGCAAAGATGAAGCCCGAGCCGGTGCCGCCGGCGTCCACTTTCACGACAGACGGACCGACCACGTCCACGGCGGTCATGACCGCGCGGGAATACGCGTCCATTGCCTCGCGCGACGCCGCGGCGTCACGCTCGCTCAGGACTTCGTCCTCGTTGTTCGTCGAATCAGATTTCGATGACGCCAAGGCGCACACCTCGCTGCACCGCTTCGGTTCGCGTCGACACGCCGAGTTTGCCGAAGATCGATGCGAGATGAAACTTCACCGTGTGCTCGCTGATCGCGAGCCGCGCGGCAATGTCCCGATTGGGCAATCCATCCGCGACGAGCACGAGCACCTCGTGTTCGCGCGACGTCAGCGACTCCACCGGCGCGTCGTACTCGCGCGCGGGCCGTAGCCCGTCCACGCCTTCCTGGCCCGAAGCGAGCTTGCCGCGCCGTAGCCCATTCACATCGTCCGGGGCGGAGGCGGGCAGCGACAACACCGCCTCTGCCTGCTCGATGCGATCGACCAGTTCGATGTTGGGATTGGACGCCAGCCGAGGCCGGAGGGTCTCGGCGGCGCCACGGAGAAAGACGCGTAACGCCACTGGAAAGGGCACCGCCCCTATCTGGTAGGACGCTCGCCGACGGTGACGGATACATCAATCGCCGCTGCGCCGCGGAGCACCGTGACCGGCACCGCCTTGCCGATGCGGTTGCCGCGAAGCCGCGTCACGAGATCCTCGGCCTGTTCAATGGGCGAGCCGTCGAACGAAACGAGGACGTCACCGACGAGCAGTCCGGCCGCGTCGGCAGGGCTGTTCTGCGAGATCTGGCTGATCAGCAACCCGAACCCCTGCGAGCGGCCGCCGCGCTGGCGCTCGGGAATCGGCACCGGCATCGAGCTCACGCCGAGGAAGCCCTGCTTGGTTCCGCCTTCGGCCGTCACCTTCGCGGCCGCAGCCCAGGCCAGCGACGCGGGAATCACCACCGTCGTGCCGCGGATATCCATCGACGTGACGATCCCGGCCACAGAAGGCGCAGACGCAGAGCCCGAACCTGTGCCTGGAATGATCAGCGCGCCGCCGTTGAGCGCGCCGTGCGGTTCGAGCTGAATCCGAATCACGCGTTCGATGGACGAGACCCTACCGGTACGAAGGGGGCCGCCAACCACGGCCACCGGCGCGACTGCCGCCATCACGCCGCCGCTCCACGTGCGGCCCACGGCGACGGCGAGGTGGCCGGGCTTCGGTTCGTCTGCGGCGGTGAGCGGGCGCAGGCCGAGACCGTCCACGCGCACCACGGTGAGACCCATGTGCCCGATGCGGCCCAGCACCGCGCCCTCCGCGGTCTGACCATTCCCAGCACGCACCGCGATCGTGTCATCGTCGGCGGCTGCCGGCGTGAGCACGGTGTTCTCGGCAACCACGATGCCCGCGGCCATCCGCCGCCGGCCGTGGACCTGGACGATCGACGGCGCGACGCTCTCAACCGCGGCGGCGATCTCGTTGGAGAGTGCAGTCCATGTGTTCATGTCTCCAACCGTAACGGCGCCGGCCGGCCTGTGGATCAGCCAAACGGCTAGCACCGCACGCAGAGGATAGAATTCTTTGAAGATGAGTGTGTTTGAGACCGCTGCCCTCGTTCGTTCCCTGCAACAAGAGCTACGCCGCGTCATCGTTGGACAGGATCAGGTCATCGACGAGATCCTGACGGCATTTCTTGCCGGCGGTCATTGCCTGTTGCGTGGCGTGCCGGGGTTGGCGAAGACCCTGTTGATCAAGACGCTGGCGCAAGCGACGCACCTGAAGTTCAGCCGTATCCAGTTCACGCCCGACCTGATGCCGTCGGACATCATCGGCACCGAGGTGATCGAAGAAGATCGCGCGACCGGATCGCGATCGATTCGCTTCATGCCGGGGCCGCTCTTCGCGAACATCATCCTCGCCGACGAGATCAACCGGACCCCGCCAAAAACGCAGGCGGCGCTGCTCGAGGCGATGCAGGAGTATCAAGTGACGGTGGGTGGCGTTCGGCATCAGCTCGATCGGCCGCTGTTCGTGCTGGCTACGCAGAACCCGATCGAACAGGAGGGCACCTATCCGCTGCCGGAAGCGCAGCTCGATCGGTTCATGCTCAACGTGGTGATCGACTATCCGACCGCCGCCGACGAGCGCGCCATCCTGGCGCAGACCACCACCGGCGATGAGCCGGCGGCGTCGGCGGTGGCGAGCGGCGAGCAGATCGAACGGGCGCGGCATCTCGTGCGAGACGTGGTGGCCGCCGACAACGTGATCGACTACGCGGCGCGGCTGGTGCGGGCGACGCGGCCGTCCGGCGGCGACGGCGATCGGGTGCCGGCGTTCGTGAAGCAGTGGGTGCGTTGGGGCGCGGGACCTCGCGCGGGGCAGTCGCTACTGCTGGCCGGCAAGGCACGCGCGGTGCTGCAGGGTCGCCCCGCGGTGTCGCTCGACGACGTGCGCGCGGTCGCACCGCCGGTGTTGCGTCACCGTCTGCTCGTGAATTTCCAGGCGGAGGCCGACGGCATCGACGCGGAAACCATCGTCTCGCGGCTGCTCGAGGCGATGCCAGCGAGGTAAGAGACATGTCGAGACCGCATGTCGTGACGTCGTCGGAATTGCAGTCGCTGCGCGATCTCGAGCTGGTGACGCGGGCCACCGTCGAGGGGTTGCGGCAGGGCCTGCATCGCAGCCCCTTCCACGGCTACAGCGCCGAGTTCAGCCAGTACCGGCACTATCGCCCCGGAGACGATCTCAAGTACGTCGACTGGAAGGCGTTCGCGCGGACGGATCGGCTCTATACGCGCCAGTTCCGCGAGACCACGAACCTTGCCGCGCTGCTCGTGCTCGACGTCAGCAGGTCGATGGACTTTCCGGAGCCCGGCGGGAGCCGGACAAAATTCCTCTTAGCCCGCACGATTGCCGCGATTCTCGGGACGCTGGTGCTCGACCAGGGTGATGCGGCGGGCGTGCTCGCCTCGGGGGAGCGCACACACTATTTGCCGCCGCGCAGCGGGCACCATCACTTGCGCGCGCTGCTGGCGGAGCTGTCGCGGCTGGCGCCCTCGGGCACCACTTCGATCGAACAGGTGTTGCGCCATGCCTCGACGTTGATGAAGCGGCGCGGGGTCGTGATTGCGATTTCGGATTTTTACGAGGACGAAGGTGCGCTGGTCCAGCTGCGGCGACTGGGCCGCATGGGTCACGACGTGATCGTGATTCACGTCCTGTCGACAGAGGAACTGTCGTTCGAGGTTGGCGGGGCCGCGGAGTTCGTTGATCTCGAAACGGGAAGGAAGCTGCTGGTGCAGCCGTCGAGCGTTCGCGACGCGTACGCACGGCAGATTGGCGCGTGGCTGGAACACGTCGCGGGCCAGGTGCGCCGTGACGGCATGGATTACCTCCGCGTCATCACCGGCGAGCCACTGGAGCCCACGCTGCGAAGGTTTCTCATCGCGAGGCGCCAGGCGCGCCAGAGCCTTGGCGAAGGCGGGCGGGGCACGGGCGCGTGATGTCGATCAGTTGGATCAACGCGGCGGCGCTGGCCGGACTGGCCTTGATTGCGGTGCCGATCGCGATCCACCTGTTGGTGCGCCAGCAAACGCGCGTCCTGGCGTACCCATCACTACGGTTCCTGCGCGAGACCTCGCTCGCCGCGTTTCGGCGAAGGGCGATCCAGGACGCGGCGTTGCTGGCCTGCCGTATCGGCATCATCGCCGCCGGGGTGACGGCGCTGGCCGGCCCGATCCTGCACACGTCGTCGCGGAGCGGCGGATATGCGAGTCGCGTGTCCCGAGCGGTGATCGCCGTCGACGATGCCGCCGTCGAAGAAGTGGAGGCGAGCTTCCGATCGAAACGCTTCACACGCGTTGAGGTTGGCGACGCCATTGCCGATGCGGTGCGATGGCTCGATGCGCAACCGCCGTCGGCACGCGAGATCGTGTTCACCGGATCGTTCCGCCTGGGAGCGATCGACGCCGGCGATCTGGCGCCGATCCCCGCTGCCATCGGCATTCGCATGCGCGCGGCCGAATCCACGACTGCGCCGGCGGAGATCTCTGCGCCTCTCCTGATACGCCGCAACGGGACACTGGTGCGCGTCGACCAGCACGTGCGCGCCGACGCGGATTCAACACGGGTGTCTCCTGGTGCGGCGACGCCGGTGTCCGAGGATCGCATTCGTGTGGTCGCTGCCGCAGGCGATCAGCGGTTGGCCGAGGCGGCATTAGGTGCCGCGATAGACGAGGGCATTCCATGGACGGCCGGCGAGCGGCGCGTGCTCGTCGCGTGGGATGGTGCGGATCCGAAGTCCGTGGACGCACCGGGTGTTGACGTGATTCGCATGCCGGTCCCGGATCCATGGAACGCCGCGTCCGCTACGTGGAATGCGATTACGCGGGCCACGCCGACCGGATTCATCGAGCCCGTCCTGATTCCCCGCGAACAGCTGACCGCGTGGTCGCGGGTGCCCGGAGCGCCGTCGCCGGATGCCATCCCGATCGATGAGGGCGATCGGCGCTGGTTGTGGGCCGCGGTCCTGGCGATACTCGCGCTGGAGCACATGTTGCGCCGCGAACGCGCACGGCCGCTCACCGCCACCGCGCGAGACGAGGAGGCCCGTGTTGCCTGACCGGCTCCTTGCGGTGTTGCACGACGTGCGGCGACGCTTGCGCATGCGCGCAGCGGCCCATGCCTTCGCCATCGGCGGCGCGGTGTTCGCGCTCCTCCTCTCGCTGACCGCCCCGCGCCTGCCATCGCTCCTGCTCGGAGTCATTGCCGTGGCGATCGCGATTGGCAGACAGTGGCGCGTGACGCTGGTGGACGCCGGCGAGCGCCTCGAAGCGACGGCGAGGCTCGACAACCTGGTGCTGACCGCCGCCGAGCTGGAAGAGCGCCCGCGCCCGGTGCGTACCGAGATCCGCGATGCGATTCACGCCGAAGCCACGGCGCGGCTGGCATCGATCGATCGGTCGTGCGCGGTGCCGGTGGTCCAACCGATCGTGGTGGCCGCGGCCGTGCTGGCCGGATGCGGGCTGCTCGCAGGCACGACCGGCAGGAGCGAAGGGTTCGTGCCCGATGGAGCGGCGATGGCCACCGGCACGAACGACCGCGCAGCGCTCATCGTCAACATCACGCCGCCGGCGTATGCCCGTCGCCCGATCGAGACCTTGCGAGATCCCGTGCAGGTGACCGTGCTCGCCGGCAGTCGTATCCGCATCGAGTCTGGCACGCGCGTGTTGAGCGACTGGACCGCTGTCGAGTCGGCCAGCCTCGAAGTGCCAGTCGATCGCGATGGGCCGCCGCGCTTCCTTTCGGTGATCGTCGTTCCCGACGCCCCGCCGTTGGTGCGCATCCACGAACCAGGGCGCGATCTTGCGTTCCCGGGCGGAACGGGCGCGGTGCCGATTGCGCTGGACGGCCGCGACGACCTGGGCCTGGGCACGATGTCGCTGCGCTACACCAAGGTGTCGGGCGGTGGAGAGAACGTCACCTTTGTCGAGGGGGTCGTGCCGATCACCATCGAGCGTGCGAGCGATCGCGAGTGGCGCGGACGCGCGCGGTTGGTACTCGACGGTCTCGACCTCGCCGACGGCGACGCCGTGGTGTATCGGGCCGTGGTGCGCGACAGCGATCCCAACGCCGCACCGGTACAGTCCGATGCGTTCCTCGTCGAGATCGGCCGCGCCTCGGAGATTGCGAGTGCCGGATTCTCGCTGCCGGCCGACGAGAAGAAGTACGCGATCAGCCAGCAGATGGTGATTTACAAGACCGAGCAGCTGCTGGCCTCGCATCCGTCGTCGCCCCGGAGGGTCTCCGGCGCGACGGGCTCCTCCCGGCCTGAAGGATTCCTGGAACAGTCGCGCGACATCGCGATGGAGCAGCGCATGGTGCGCGCCGAGGTGGTGTTCCTCGGCGGCGGTGAGATCGAAGATGAAGTCGCAGAAGCCGCGCATTCGCACGAGCTGGCCGAAGGCCGGCTCGAAAATCGCGGCCGCGCGGAGATGCTGCGCGCGATCAACTTCATGTCGCGTGCAGAGGCGCAGCTCACCGACGGTCGTGCCGCCGAGGCGCTGGTACTCGAGCGCCAGGCGCTGGCGAGCCTCGAACGCGCGCTCGATCGCCGGCGTTACTTCTTGCGCACACTGCCCGAACGATCGCGCATCGACGCCACACGCCGGCTGACCGGTGATCGCCGCGACGCGCAGTCGTGGACGCGCCAGCGGGCCGGCAACGGGCCCGCGGCATCGGTCGAACGGCATCGCGCCGTGATGCGGGAACTGGCATCGATCAGCGGGCCCACGGTCGCCGGCGATGCGCAACTGGCGGCCCGCGTTGCCGCCATCGATCCGGCGTCTGCCGAACTTCAGCAAGCCGCCGTGGCCATCGCGACCGCGACGAGCGGCGACGATCGCCGTGCCGCCGTTCATGCGGCGATGCAGGCCGTTACCGCGCATGCACTGAAGACGCTTCCGGCCGCAGCGCTCGTGCGCCTGTCGTCCGATCCGCTCGCCGGCCGCCTCACGATGGAGAACCCGAGGCCATGAATCCGTCGCTGTGGCGTGGTGCGCTTCGCGCTGTCGCGATCGCGATCGCGGTGACGGCGCTGATCGATCCGGTGCTGACAGTCGCACGCACTCGGGTGCCGCCGGTAGTGCTGATCGACCTCACCGATGGAGAGGTGACGGCGGTGGCGAGCGCGATGGGCCGCGCCCATCCCGAGGCGGACGTCGAAGTCCGCACGGCCGAGGGCCATCGATTGCCCTGTGAGCCTGGAGAACGCTGCGTGGCAGTCGTGGACGGATCGGTGAAGGTCGCGGTACCAGCCGATCTGAAGACGCCGTGGTCGCTCATCACGACCGCTGAGACCCGCGCGCCAAACGTGCGTCTGCGTTCGGTCGTGATGGCGTCCGCCCAGCATGCCGCTGCCGCAGGTCTCGCGCGGGTTGTGGCTGAGGGCATCGGCGTGGCCGGCCGCCGCACCACCATCACGATCTCCGACGGCAACGCGGTGGTCGGCAACGCGGCTATCGACTGGAACACCGACGGCACGCAGTCGGTGGAAGTACCGTGGTGGCCGATCGGACCTGGTCCGCGATCGCTGCGCATCGAGGCTGCCACCGACGGCGACGTGCTGCGTTTCGACGACGAGATCGATGCCGGCATCGACGTCGCATCCGGGAGGCTGCCGGTGATGGTCTACGACGCACGGCCGTCGTGGGGCAGCGCCTTCGTGCGGCGTGCGCTCGAGGATGATCGGCGGTTTCTCGTCGAGCACCGCGCCCGCCTGGCGCCCGCACTGTCGGCCGGCACCGCCAACGCCCGGCTCGACGAGCGTGCGCTCGATGATGCGGCCGTGCTGATCGTCGGCGGTCTCGACGCGCTGACGGCACACGAGGTCGATCTGATCGATCGGTTCGTGCGCGTGCGCGGCGGCACCGCGGTGCTGTTACCGGAGCGGATGCCGTACGGGCCCGTTACACGGTTGTTCGATCGCGGCTGGGTTGAGCGGCTGTTAACCGACGCACAGAATGTGGGGCCGCTGCGGGCGTCGGAACTTCTTGTCTATCCGGCTAACGCCGGACACAACCAGGTCCTTGCGGAATCAGGAGAGACGCCCACCATCGTCGCGACTCCTACAGGGGCCGGTCGAGTGATCGTCTCTGGCGCGATGGATGCGTGGCGGTACCGGGACGCCGACAATGGCGCGTTCGACCGCTTCTGGCGATCGATCGTGGCCGAAGGTGTTGCCGCAGGCATGCCGCTGCGCCTCGATTTCGAGACAACGATCGCCGTGCCTGGGTCGCGACAACCGTTCCTGCTGCGCTACCGCGCGATGTCGCCCGCCTCGGCCATCGAGGCCAACGCCGTTGCTACGTGCGGCGGTACTCCCGCGCGCGCGCTCAGGTTGTGGCCGGCGGGCCCTCCCGGCGTGCTGCGGGGCGAGTTGCCGGTTGGCCAGGGCGCATGCACGGTTGAGGCGGCGGTCAACGACACGCTCGTGACGCGCGGAATCGCCGTCATCGCCGCGCCGTCGCGTGCGGTCGACGACACACTGGCCGCGCTCGAACAGGCCGCGCGCCGATCGGGCGGCGACGTGACAGACGAAGACAATCTGGGCGCGATCGCTCGGCATACTCCGGTTACTCCAGAGCCGACACCCGTATGGCCGATGCGATCGGCGTGGTGGATGGTGCCGTTTGCGGGTTGCCTCGCCGCCGAGTGGTGGCTGCGGCGCCGCACGGGGATAAGATAAGTTGCTCAGGGCTTGGGCCTTGAGGCTTGGGGCTTGAAGCCACATTTTTCAAGTCCCAAGTCCCAAGTCCCAAGTCCCAAGTCCCAGGACCGCAAGGATCATTGAATGTCGTATTCGAAAGACGAGATCAAGCAGATCACCGACAAGGTGCTCAACATGTGCAAGGCCGACGCCGTCGAGGTGCGCTTCTCGGGCGGCGAACGATCGGCGACGCGCTTCGCCAACTCCAGCATCACGGCCAACCTGATCGAGCACGACCAGGAAGTGTCGATCGAGGTGCGCTACGGACAGAAGAGCGCGAGCGCCACGACGCACCAGACCGATGACGAGACGTTGAAGCGGACCATCGACGCGGTGCAGGCGCTGGCCCGGCGCAAGCCCGACAACGAAGAGTTGATGCCGCTCGTGAAGCCGCCCCAGAATTACGTGGAGGTCGACGCGGCGTCCTCCTCGGCGGTGAACTTCGGCCCCGGTGAACGCGCGAAGATGGTCAAGGCGAGCACCGACATCTGCGAGAAGAAGGGCGTGCTCGGCGCCGGCTACATTCCAAAATTCGACTGGGTGACTGCGTCCGCGAACAGCGAGGGCCTCTTCACCTATTTCCACTACGCCGACGCCAGTTTCATCCTGACCTGCCGCACGCCGGATCAGACCGGGTCGGGCTGGGCCGGCACCACCGGCGTGAAAGACATCAAGAACATCGATGCCGAAATGCTGACCAACGTGGCCGCCGACAAGGCGCTGCGCTCGCGCAAGCCGCGCGCCATCGAGCCGGGCAACTACACGGTGATTCTCGAAGCGCGGCCAGCCGCCCGCTACCTGTCGCTGATGCTCAATGCCTTCAACGCGCGCAACGCCGAGGAAGGCCGCAGCTTCCTGAGCGGCAAGCAGCGCGGCGAGACGCGGCTGGGTGAGAAGGTGTTCGGCGACAACTTCACGCTGCGCAGCGAGATTGGCAATCCGATTTTGCGCCAGAGTCCGATCGGCGAGGACGGCCTCGCCGCCAAGAGCATCACGTGGGTCGAGAAGGGCGTGATCAAGAACCTTTTCTACGATCGCTATTGGGCGAGCCGGCAGAAGAAGGAGCCGACCGTGACCGGCACCAACATGAGCCTGGTGATGGAAGGCGGCACGACCAGCGTCGCCGACATGATCAAGACCACCAAGCGTGGGCTGCTGGTCAGCTTTTTCTGGTACATCCGCGCCGTCGACAACATGACCTTGCTCAACACGGGCATGACCCGCGACGGGCTGTTCCTGATCGAGAACGGCGAGATCGTGGCGCCGGTGCAGAACTTTCGCTGGAACGAATCGCCGGCGGTGAGCTTCAACAACATCACGGCACTGGGACCGTCGATCCCGATGCACACAGGTGAGGCCTACGACAACCCGGGCACGGCCCTCGTGCCGGCGATGCGCCTCGAAGATTTCACGATGACCTCTATTTCTCCGGCGGTGTGATGATGAAACGACGAGACTTCGTAAAGACGCTCAGCGCCACGGGCGTCGCGCTCTACGCCAGCGACCTGGTCGGCGATCTCATCGCGCAGTCGCCCAAGGCGCGCGTCATGGACTCGCGCTTCAAGGGCATGTCCGACGTGGCGCTCAATGAGGCCAAGCGCCTCGGCTGCTCCTACGCCGACATCCGCTTCACCCGCAACGTCAACGACAGCGTCGCCCTTCGCGACAAGATCGTCGTCGACTCGTTCGGCTTCGGCGCCGGCGGCCTGGAGACCAGCGCCGGCTTCGGCGTCCGCGTCATCCACAGCGGCGTGTGGGGCTTTGCCAGCAGCCCGTTCGTGACCGAGGCCGAGATCAGGAAGATCACGGCACAAGCCACTGAGGTGGCCAAGGCCAGCGCGATCAGCAAGCGGTTCGACGTCAAGCTGACACCGGTGGAGGCCTACCAGGATTACTGGTCGGTGCCCGTCAGGCAGAAGCCCGAGGACGTGTCGCTCGACGACAAGATCCAGTTCCTGATGAAGATCAACGAGGCGGCGCTGAAGGTGCCGGGCGTGACGCGCGTCCAGTCGAACATGGCGTTCGACTTCGAGTGGAAGTATCTCGCCACTTCCGAAGGCTCCTACATCGAGCAGGAAATCTGGCGGACCTCGCCGGGGTTCACGGTGACGGCGCGCAAGGACGGCAAGACCAAGTCGCGCACGTTCTCGGTGGCGCCGAAGTCCGCGGGCTACGAGGTCGTGCTCGACGCGAAGATGCTGGAGAACGTGGAGCGCATTGCCAACGAAGCGGTGGAGCACTGCTCGGCGCCGCCGGTCAGCGTTGGCCTCAAGGACATCATCATGACGCCGGCGCACGCGATGCTGACCATCCACGAGATCGTCGCGCACCCGACCGAACTCGATCGCATCGTGGGCTACGAGGCCAATTACGCCGGCACCAGCTTCGTCAAGGCGTCGGACGTCGGCAAGCTGATGATGGGCTCGAAGCTGTTCAACGTCACCTGCGATCGCACGCTGCCGGGCGGCATGTGCACGGTCGGCTACGACGATGACGGCGTCAAGTCGCAGCGGTGGCCGATTATCCAGGAAGGCCGCCTCGTCGATCTACAGACCAACCGCGAGACCGCACACTACATCGGCCAGACCACGTCGAAGGGCTGCACCTTCGCCACCTCGTGGCGCAACTATCCCTTCCTGCGCATGCCGAACGTGCACGTCGAGGCGGGCCCGCCGGGATCACCGACGCCTGAGCAGATCATCGCCGACACCAAGGACGGCATCCTGATCGACGGCCGCGGCAGCTACTCGATCGATCAGCAGCGCTTCAACGGCCAGTTCGGCGGCGACGCCTTCTGGGAGATCAAGGACGGCAAGAAGGTGCGCATGGTGAGCGACGTGACTTACAACGCGATCACCACCGACTTCTGGCAGAACCTCGACGCGACCTCCGGTAAGGAGTCGTGGGAGATGTTCGGGACCACCGGCGATGCGAAAGGGCAGCCGGTGCAGATCAATCACCCGTCGCACGGCTCGCCGTGGTGCCGCATCCGGCGGATCATGGTCGGGGCCGCGTACAGCTAGGCCACCGATTAAACACCGATTAGACACAGATTCGTGGAGGTCTGGTGACCGCCAAACAATCGGCGTTATGTCTGTGTTTAATCGGTGGCCTGCTCGCGGCCCCGCGCGCGTGGGCGCAGTCTGACCGCACCGACGCGTTCATCACGGAGCGGATGAACGCGTTCAAGGTGCCGGGGCTCTCGCTGGCCGTCGTCAAAGACGGCAAGGTGGTGAAGGCCGCCGGCTATGGCGTCGCCGATGTCGAGCGGAACACGCCTGCGACGCCGGCAACCCTCTATAAGATTGGCTCCGTCAGCAAGCAGTTCATCGCGGCCGCCATTGTGCTGCTCGAGCAGGACGGCCGCCTCCGCTTCGACGACCCCGCCAGTAAGTATCTCGACGGAACGCCGCCGGCATGGCAGGCGATCACCATCCGCTATCTGCTCACACACACGGCCGGTTTGGTCCGGGAGTCGCCAGCCTTCGACGCCTTGAAGGTTCAACCTGATGCCGACGTGATCCGCGCGGCCTATGCGCTGCCCTTGCGGTTCCAGCCCGGCGAGAAATGGGAGTATTCGAACGTCGGGTACTTCGCGTTAGCGGACATCGTTCGAAAGGTGACGGGCGCCCCTTGGGCGGAGTTTCTGCGCACCCGCATCTTCGTGCCCGCCGGTATGGGCGTGACCGCTCCCACCAACGCACCGCCACAGGCGCCAGCGCGTGCGGTTGGGTACACCGGCAACGACAATCAGCGTAAAGCAGACGATTGGCCGGCGCTGCGGCCGAGCGGTGCGCTAGTGTCCACGGTGCTGGACCTGGCGAAGTGGGACGCCGTGTTCTCAGCCGATCGCCTCCTCACGCCTGCGTCGCGGCAACTGATGACGACGCCCGCACGACTCACGGACGGCACCAGCACGACGTACGGCTTCGGCCTTCATGTCGATACGGCGAACGGGAGGCGACGTGTCTGGCACGGTGGCGGGCTGCCGGGATTCATTTCGCACTTCGTGAGGTTCCCCGACGCTCGACTGACCATCGTCATGCTGTCGAATGGCGATGATGTTGACCTGCCATCGATCGCCATGGGCGTCGCCAACCTGTATCTCGAAGACGCACGCGGGCCTGCGATTCGACACTGATGAGACGCCGATTGGGACGACAAGCTGTTGCAGCCCGACGCCGAGCTGATCGAGTACATCTGTAACGAGAACGCCAAGCCAGTCGGACAATTTCACTGATGCCGAGAAACCTTGGAGAACCTCGGTCTTAATCGGTGTCAAATCGGTGTCAAATCGGTGGCTTGCAGGCTTGTAACGTTCCTGTAATCCTCCTGCCATCTTCGCCTCCGTCCAACAAATAAGGAGGGGAGATGCCTCACACAGACCACGTGCGGACTCCGGAAGCGTGGGCATTCACGGATCACGAGGGCCGCATCGAGTCGGCGTCTCGCGGCATCGGCACGCTGCTCGGCGTCGGCGGATTGCTGCGCGGCGACTCTCTCGTGGATGTGCTGCCACTCCCTCGCAAGGCGCTGCAGTTCGACATCGACGCGGCGCTGCAAGGGTGGCCGACTACTCGCACCATGACGATCGAGGCTCCCGGGCTGCGCGAGCGCAAGGTGCGATACCTCGTGAGCCGCGCCCTGCAGGAACTGGGGAGCGGCCTGT
>JALDXK010000108.1:0-13316 GCA_032155105.1 Acidobacteriota bacterium | reverse complement strand
TGGTGCGCGCTGGTGGATTCGAACCACCGACCCCTCGCGTGTGAAGCGAGTGCTCTACCGCTGAGCCAAGCGCGCGCCCAGACACGAAATCATAACACTAACCCAGCGATATCGGGTGTTCGGCGGTCAGTCGGCTTGAGTCGTCCCGAACAACCGATCGCCGAAGTCGCCCAGCCCGGGCACGATGAACTTGTGGGCGTTCAGCTCGCGGTCCACGACCGGCGTGAAGATCGGCACGCTGGGGTAGGCCTTCTCGACGGCCGCGACCCCTTCCGGGGCTGCAACGATGCACACCAGCCGCAGATGTCGCGCCCCCGCCTTGGTGAGCATGTCCAGCGCCGCCACCGCGCTGCCGCCCGTGGCCAGCATCGGATCGATCAGCAGCACGTAGCTCTCGCCGATGTTCTGCGGGAACTTGGCGTAGTACTGCGACGCAACGGCGGTGCGCTCGTCGCGCTGCAGGCCGAGGTGTCCAACGCGCGCGTTGGGCACGAGTTCCAGCATGCCGGGCAGCATGCCGAGCGGCGTGTGCACGGTGCCCTCGATGGTCGGCACGTCGCGCAGCGCCTCAGCGCCCAGCAAGACACTCATGCGATTGGTGAGCGCGCGAAAACGCTCGGGCCCGGTTCGCGCGTCGCGCAACTCCGCGAGGCACTCGTGTACGAGCGGATGTGAGACCAGGTTCAGCACGGGTGCTAGAAAGCTTACACGCAATCGCCGAGTACCATACAATTCTGGCCATGCGCATTCGCATGCTGGTGACGGCGATGGCCGCGATCATCGCGGCGCCAGCCACGGGGCACATGCTCGCCGCCCGGCAGCCTACCGCGGTCTCGTTAATCGTCCACAACGGCATCGTGATCACGGTCGACGGCAGCCGGCGCATCCTCAATCCCGGATCGGTCGCCGTCAACGGCACGGACATCGTCGCCATCGACACACCGCCGAACATCGCCGCACGTTATCAGGCCGCCGACAGCATCGACGCCACCGGCAAGGTGGTGATGCCCGGGCTGATCAACACGCACACGCATGCCGCGATGGTCATGTATCGCGGCCTCGGCAACGATCTCGCCCTGATGGACTGGCTGCAGAAATACATTTTTCCGGCCGAGGCCAAGACCGTGTCGCCGGAATTCGTGCGCATCGGCACCCGGCTTGCGGCGCTCGAGATGATCCAGTCGGGCACGACGCTCTTCGCCGACATGTATTACTTCGAGGAAGAAGTGGCGCGCGTAACCAAGGCCGCGGGGTTGCGTGGAGTGCTCGGGCAGACCGTGATCGAGTTTCCCGTCCCCGACGCCAAGACGCCTGCCGACGCGTTGAAGAGGGCGGAGGCCTTCGCGAAGGAATTTGCCCGGGACGAGCTGGTCACGCCGTCGATTGCTCCGCACGCTGTCTATACGCTCGACGCGAAGACGTTGACCGCCGCGAGCGATCTCGCCAAGCGGCTGAACATTCCGATCCAGATTCACCTCGCTGAAACAGCCGCGGAAACCGGCATGTCGCAAGAGCGGCACAAGATGCGGCCGGTCGCGATCCTCGACAGCCTGAAGTTCTGGGCGCCGGTCACCATCGGCGCACACGCGGTGTGGATCACGCCGGAGGAGATCACGCTGCTGAAGCAGCGCAACGTCGGTGTGTCGAACAACCCGGAAAGCAACATGAAGTTATCGAGCGGCACCGCGCCCGTGATCGGCTACCGGAAGGCAGGCGTGCACGTTGGCCTCGGCACCGACGGCGCGGCGAGCAATAACGACCTCGACATGTTCGAGGCCATGCGGCAGGCGGCGTTCCAGCAGAAACTGATCACCATGGACCCGACGGCGATCAGCGCGCCCGAGGCCCTGGAGATGGCGACCATCGGCGGCGCGCGCGTCGTCGGTCAGCAGTCGCGGATTGGCTCGCTTGAAGTCGGCAAGCGTGCGGACCTCATCGTCGTCAGTATGTCGCGGCCGCGCCAGCAGCCGCTGTTCGATCCGGTCGCGCAGGTGGTGTATGCATCACGAGGTGACGATGTGGAAACCACGATCGTCAACGGCAAAATTCTGATGCGCGATCGGAAGTTACTGACGCTCGACGAATCGCGCGTCATGAACGAGGCCCGCGCGGCTGCGGACCTGGTACGGAAAGCTGTCCCGTAATGTTTGTCCCCTCCGTGCCCTCGGTTCTTCTGTCCTCGGTGTCCTCGAGGGTGTCACTCCAAGATGCCGATGTAGGGCAGGTTCCTATACTGTTCGGCGTAGTCCAGGCCGTAGCCGACGACGAACTTGTCCTCGATCGTGAAGCCGATGTAATCCACCTTGACGTCGATCTTGCGCCGGCTCGGTTTGCTGAGCAGGCAGGCGGTGCGCAGCGAGCGCGGACCGCGGGCCTGGAGGATGTCCTGCAGGTAGTGCAGCGTCAGGCCGGTGTCGACGATGTCCTCGACGACAATCACGTCGCGGCCCTGAATGCCGCTGTCGAGATCCTTCGACAAGTGGACTTCACCGGACGACGACGTACTCCCGCCGTAACTGGAGCAGGCCATGAAGTCGATGGTGACGTGGCCCTCCATGGCGCGGATCAGATCCCCGAGAAAGAGGAAGGCGCCCTTCAGGACGCAGATCAGATGGATTTGGCCGCCGGGCAGGTCCTGGCGAATCTCGTGGGCCAGCGCGTTGATCCGCGCCGCGAGCTCGTCCTGATCGATCAGGACCGCCGGCATCGTGGTCGAGGGCATGGCCGCACAGCGTAGCATATGAAAACGTTCGACATCATTACTGAGGCCGACGCGCGGACGCTGGAGATCGGCTCGTCAGTGACGTTGAAGCCGGGCGGGCACGTTACGCCGTTGGCGGCCGACACGCTCAGGGCACGCCGCATCACGGTGCTGAGCGGTGTGGCGGAGGCGAGCCTCGACGGCCTCGCGCCGGTGGCTATCATCAAGACACTGGCGATCGGGAGCGATCACTCCGGCGTCAAGCTGAAGGCCGCGCTGCGCGACCACTTGCGGCAACGCGGTTTGAGCGTGCTCGACATCGGTACCGACGGCCCAGACCCGGTGGACTATCCGGACATTGCGGCGCAGGTGGCGAGGCTCGTGGCCCGCAAGGAAGTGGACGCCGCGATCGTGATCGACGGCGCCGGCATCGGCTCGGCGATCGCCGCCAACAAGATTCCCGGCGCGCGGGCGGCGATGTGCACCGACAAGACGCTGGCGCGCTATTCGCGCGAGCACAACGGCGCCAACGTACTGGCGCTCGGCGCCACGCTCGTCTCCGTTGACGATGCGAAGGCGATCGTCGAGACGTGGCTCGCCACGCCGATGGGCGAGGCGCGCTACATTCGCCGGCTGGCGAAGATCCGCGCCCTGGAGAGGCTGCCGTGACGGACTACCGTCGTGTGATCGAATTGATTCTCGAGGAGCTGGCGCGGGCCGGCGCGGTGGCGCCGGCGCGCTGCACCAGCCATGGCTTCACCGCGGAGTGCTGTCCGGATCGCGTGCAACAGGTACTGGAGGCCGGGGCGACGCGCCTGGGGCTTCACGCCGCTGATGGCGGCGCGAGTGGAGTGTCGGGTTACATCGACCACACGCTGCTCAAGGCCGACGCCACCGCGAAAGAGATCGAGCAGTTGTGCCGCGAAGCCGCCGAGTGGAAGTTCGCCACGGTGTGCGTCAATCCGACGTGGGTAGCGCTGGCGGCGCGGTTGCTGCGCGGTTCGAGCGTCGGCGTGTGCTCGGTTGTTGGCTTTCCTTTGGGTGCCACCACGCCCGATGTGAAGCAGTACGAGGCGCGGCGGGCGATCTTCGACGGTGCGTCGGAGATCGACATGGTGATCAACGTCGGCGCACTCAAGTCCGGCGACGTGCGGCTGGTCACTGAGGACATTCGCGGCGTAGTGTCGGCGTGCCACGCCAGTGGCGCCGGCAGCAAGGTGATCATCGAGACCGCGCTGCTCACGGACGAAGAGAAGATCACGGCCTGCACGCTCGCGAAGGCGGCGGGCGCGGATTTCGTGAAGACCTCGACGGGCTTCGGACCAAGCGGCGCAACCGCCGCGGACGTGGCCTTGATGAGGCGCGTGGTGGGCGAGGAGATGGGGGTGAAGGCGTCGGGTGGCGTGCGCGATCTCGAGCAGGTGAAGGCGATGGTCGCGGCCGGCGCGACGCGGATCGGCGCCAGCGCCGGCGTGCGCATCGTCAAGGAGTCGCGCGGGGAATCGGCAGCGGTTGTCAAAGGCGCCGGCTACTGATGGTGTCTGGTGCCTCGTGCTTGGTGCCAAAGGGTTGGGTGCCTCGTGCCTGGTGCCTCGTGCCGAGGTTGGTGCCGGTGCGGGTGCTGGTGCTGGTGCTCGTACTGCCGGCGGCGGCGATGGCGCAGACGCGAGAACGATTGCCCTTGTTCGCAGTAGATCTGCACGGCGCCAGTGTTGGGTTGCCGACCGCTGAAGGATGGATTCCGGTTCCGGTGAGTGGCGATACGCCGCTGCCGGGACGCGGGTTTGGTGTATCCGGCGCCGCCACGGTCTATCCGCTGAAGCTCGGCATCATGACCTTCGGCTTCGGGGCAGCGATTTCCACCGGCAGCGGTTCGGGCGAGGCGCTCACGATCACGACCGGCTCCGGCTCCAGCGCGGTGACGGTGGTGACGCCGGTGTTTCGCACGCAGGCGATCAACGTGATTCCGCAGGTGTCGATCAACTTCGGTCACAAGCTCGGGTGGAGCTACCTGAGCGCGGGTATCGGCGCCACGAAAATCAGCGCGAGTGCCGACGCGTCGCCGACCACGCCCCAGGTGACCCTGCCGGACACGTGGAACCAGGCGCTGAATTTCGGCGGAGGCGCACGCTGGTTCATGAAGCCGCGCCTCGGCGCCGGCTTCGACGTGCGATTCGTGAAGCTCGGCTCGCGGGCGGCTAGTGGTGATATTCCTGCAGCCAAGCGGACGCAGATGATCACCTTCAGCGCAGGCATCACGATCCAGTAACATCCGGCTAGCCCATCATCGTGCAGGCACCCGGCTTGCAAACAGGGCACCCATGAGATTCCCCAGTTGCGTGGTGGCTCTTGTGGTCGCGGTGGCGCCCATCCCTGTCGCGGCTCAACAATTCGAGCCGACGCCTTCGAAACTCATCATTTCCGAGCGGGCAATCGCAGACGGCATCGCCGCGACGCCGCCCCCGCCTCCACCCGGCGACGATTCGCTGAAGAACGGCACCATTATCGGCGCGCTGGTTGGTGGACTCGCGGCCGCGGCATTCCTCGGCTATGTGTGCACGGTCTACAAGGAGCCGAGCGATCCGCCGTGCTGGAAAAGCGTGGCGGTGCCCAGCCTGCTCGGCGTGGGAGTGGGTGCGGCTGCGGGCGCAGGCATTGACGCGATGATGGTGCGGTCGACGCGGCCGTTCGACACAATGCTGAAGGAATTGCTGACGAAGACGCCGTAATCAGGATTCCTGCACGCCTATGCGGAGGGCCTGCAATCGAAGCAGGGATCGTCGCAGGGCCTGCCAGCCGAAGCGCGCTCGACGCCGCAGGGCAGGGCCTGCCATCCGAAGCTCGTTCGGCGTCCTTGGCGGCCCACCGTCGCGTCGCGTGCATTTCAGAACGACGCTATGGTGGGCATCCTTCGCCTGCATTGATGAGCGAAGGATGGAGCGGGAGACGGGGATCGAACCCGCGACATCGAGCTTGGGAAGCTCGCGTTCTACCGCTGAACTACTCCCGCTCAGCAGACCGCATTTTACACGAACTCTCGTGATGCACCCCCGGTGTTGAACCTTCGTTCGACCTAGCCGCGAATGACCGCGAGAACCTCGTCGCGCCGCTGTTCCATGATCTCCGGCGTCAGGCCTTCGAGATTGAGGCGGAGCAGGGGTTCGGTGTTCGACTGGCGGACGTTGAAGTGCCAGTCCTCGAATTCGGCAGACACGCCATCAAGGTCGTACGGGTTGCCCTTGGCGTAGATCTTCTTCAGTTCCTCGATCTTGCGGCCGGCGATGTCCATGTTGGCGACCTTGGTGTTGATCTCGCCGGAGATGAAGTAGCGCTCGCGCAGCGGCTTGAGCAGGTCGCGCAGCGACATGCCCTTCTTCGACATCAGTTCGAGGATCATCAGCGCCGGGATGAAGCCGTTGTCGGCGTAGAAGTTGTCGCGGAAGTAGTAATGCCCGGTGACCTCGCCGCCAAAGATCGCATTCTCTTCGCGCATGCGCCGCTTGATGAAGGCGTGGCCAACGCGGTTCATCAGCGCCTTGCCGTTGTATTTCGCCACCACGTCCTTCACCGCGTAGCTGGCCCGCACGTCGTAGATGATCGTCTGGCCCGGCGACTTGATCAGGTGCGCCTCGGCGAGGAGCGCGGTAATGAAGTCGCCGGCGATGAACTCGCCGCTGCCGTCGAGGAAGAAGCAGCGGTCCCCGTCGCCGTCCCACGCAATGCCGATGTCCGCCTTCTGCTTGATCACCGCCTCGGTGATATCGCGGCGGTTCTCCTCGATCAGCGGATTGGCTTCGTGGTTCGGGAACGTGCCGTCGACCTCGAAGCACAGGCGCGTCGTCGTGCACGGCAGCGGGTCGAACAGGCGGGGCGCCACGATGCCGCCGATGCCGCTGCCGGCGTCGAGCACGACGTTGAACGACTTGATCGCCTGCTCGTCGACGAACGACAGCACGTGCCCGACATAGCGATCCAGGATGGTGCCGCTCTGGACCGACCCGGGCTGCGCCGGCGGCGCCGGGATCGTGCCGGCCAGGATCATCTCCTTCATTTCCTTGATGCCGGCTTCGCCGCTCAACGGAAACGCTTCCTTCCGGACCAACTTGCAGCCGTTGTATTCGCCTGGGTTGTGCGAGGCCGTAATCTGCGCGCCGCCGTCGAGGTTGTCGGCGGCCACGGCGAAATACATCTGGTCGGTACCGAGCAGGCCGTAATCGACGATCGTGCCGCCCTGCAGGACGGCGCCGTCGATGAACGCCTTGGTGAGCGACGGCGACGACACGCGCATGTCGCGCGTCACCGCGTAGCGGCCCGGCCCGAGGTAGGCCACGAACGCGCGGCCCAGCTGGTGAAACAGCTCCTCGGTGATTTCGGACGGGTAGAGGCCGCGGACGTCGTAGGCCTTGAAGACGGACGGATTGAACATGGTCACAGGCTCGTAAAGTCGGTCAGTAAAGTCTTGTCGCCGAGGACGGCGCGGCTCTTGACGCTGGCGCTACGCCCAACGTGGCAGCTTCTGCCGATGATCGGTCCCTGCACCACGGCACTCTGGCCGATGCGCGTGTTCGGCCATACGATCGTATCTTGCACATCGGCGCCTTCTTCCACAATCACGCCGCGGCCGAGCACCGTGTAGGGGCCGATCTTGGCGCCGGCCTTCACGTGCACACCTGCGTCGATGAAGCAGGGCGCGGCGATGGCGACGTCGTCTTCGATGCGCGCCTCGGCGGAGATCATCGGCTTGGTACGATCGGCGCCGGCAAACACGCCGGCGGCGAACTTGCCGTCGAACATGTCGTGATGCACCTGCACATACTTTTCAGGCGTGCCAATGTCGATCCAATAGCCGCGATCGACGTAGGCAACGAAGGTTTCGTTGCGCTCGATCAGCGACGGGAAATAGGCACGCTCGATCGAGTACGAGACGTCCTTCGGAATGCGATCGAACGTCTCCGGCTCGAGCACGTAGATGCCGGCGTTGATGGTGTCGCAGGTGATCTCGTCGGGGTTTGGCTTCTCGAGGAAGCGCCGGACCCGGCCGTCGTCTTCGGTCTCGACGAGGCCATAGGCGGTCGGATTGTCGACCGGCGTCAGCACGATCGTCGCCCTGGCCTTGCGGTCGCGGTGCATCGTGAGCACCGCCTTGACGTCCACGCTGGTCATGACGTCGCCGTTGAACACGACCATAGTGTCGGTGACGCCCTGTGCCGCGTAGCGAATGGCCCCGCCGGTGCCAAGTGGCGAAGGCTCGACGACGTAGCGGATCCGGACACCGGTGCCGGCCCCGTCACCGAAGACTTCCTCGATGCGACGCGGCTGGTAATTGAGGCTGAGGATGACCTCGTCGATCTCAGGGACTTGCCTGAGGAGATCGATCTGATAGTGCAGAAATGCGCGATCGAAAATCGGAACGACGGGCTTGGGGGTGTGGAGCGTGAGGGGGCGCAGCCGGGTGCCCTTGCCCCCGGCAAGCAGGATGGCCTTCATGACAAACTTTCATCTTACACGACCGGGCGTTAGAATGGGCGCGAGCGAGCATGAACCTGCCCAACACGCTCAGCATCGCGCGAATCTTCCTGGTGCCGGTGCTTGTCTCGGTACTGCTGACGAAGTTCGAAGGCCGCCTGGTGCTCGGCTGGCCGGTTGAGCTGGTCGCCGGCGCCATTTTCGGTCTCGCGTCGCTGACCGACTGGCTGGATGGCTATCTCGCGCGCCGCCGCAAGCAGATCACGACGCTCGGCCAGATTCTCGATCCCCTCGCCGACAAGCTGCTGATCTCAGCCACGCTGATCTCGCTGGTCCAGATCAACCTGGTGCAGTCGTGGATGGTCGCGGTCATCATCGGCCGCGAGATCGCCGTCACCGGCTTGCGAAATCTCGCCTACTCGCGCGGCCTGACGATGCCCGCCTCGGGCCTCGGCAAGCTCAAGATGGCCTCGCAAGTCACGGCGATCCTGTTGTTGATCCTGGGCTGGGAACGCGTGCCGGTGCTGCTCGTGGCAGGGCAGGCCGTCATGTGGGTGGTACTGGTCACCGCGCTCGTGTCGGCCGTGGACTACTACCATGGCTTCCAGCGCGCGATGACCACCCGCGATGCAAAGGTCGCCGACTTCGAAGCCGCGAAGTCGGCGAGGGAAAAGAAGATTTCCTGACCGTCCGATCCGGCGATGGAGCGGTGCTACTTCGTCCGGCGCGGCACGGCGACGTCGTTGGTCGACACCGACATGATCGCCTTCACGATCACCACTTTCGACGTCATCTCGTTCACCTGCAGCACGACGCCGTCCGCCAGGTAGTACAGCGGCATGCCCGGAGGGCCGTAGCCGTCGTCCTTGTAGAAGGCGAAGCGCTGGCCAAGGGTCACGCCATGCGACTGGCCGCGTTCAATGGAGAGCGTGTCGCCGTCGCCGAACAGCGCCTTGCCGTCGGTGCCGACGAGGATGCGCGCGCGATCGTCGAAATCCGGCTCCACCATCGCGGTGGCCGTGGTGGCCATCGGCGGCTCGCTGAACGGCTCGAGATAGTCGCCGATCGCGACCGGCGTGCAGGCGAAGTCAACCGTGGCCCGGGCGTTGTGCTGATCGATGGCGGTGATGACGATGGTGCCGGCCGTGCGCACCCGTCCCCAGCCTTCTTCTGACGTGCCGAAGCCGTAGAGTACGGTCTGCGGGCGGCGAATGATGTAGCGCTGACCGATCGCCAGGCCGTCGTCCGCCGTGCGGCCGATCATGACCTCCTGGCCGGGCGTCGCCATGGCACGACCGTCGGGGACGTAGACGCCCTTGATCACGGACGTGTATGTCGGTGTGGACTCGACCGGCAAATCCGTGCAGGCCACCATCCACGGCTTGAGCGTGCGGGGGCCATGAACGTCCTTCGCCGACTGTTGTTGTGCCAAAGCGGGAACTGCGGCGAGCAGGGCCGCCGTAGCCACAAGAGCAACGCGCATGTGAAAGCCTACTTTCCGGCGGGGATCACCCGCCCGTGGGAGCACTTGGGCCTGTTTATCGGCTCGTCGGCGGCTGTTCTCCAGCCGTCTTCAGCTCCGCGATGCGCTTTTGTGCGGCCGCCATGTATTCGGACTTCTCGAACTCTTTGACCAGCCGCTCGTAATACGGGAGTGCCTCGGCGGCGCGGCTTGGGACGACGCGATAGAGCGATTCGGCCAGGTGGTAATAGAGCGCGTCCCGGTTCGTGTAGCCCGGGTCATTCTTGAGCACTTCCATGAAGCGATCGATGGCGCCCGGGTAGTACTTGTTGCGGTAATAGAAATATCCGACCCGGTAGCTGGCCTCGCTCAACCGATCGCGCGCCTCGCGCTCCATCTTGCGCGCTTCGGGCATCAGCGGGCTGTTGGGAAAACGCTGCAGGAAGATCTCGATTTCCTTGACCGCGTCCTTGGTCGCGGACTGATCGCGTTCCGGCCCCAGCATCTGCCCCGCAAACGACTTCGCGAGCTGCAGTTGCGCGTAATCGGCGCGCTGGTGAGTGGGGTAGAACGTCAAAAACTCGCGAAACTCGTTGGCGCCCAGCAGGAGCGATTCGGTCGTGCCTTCGCTGATGTACGTGTCGCCGAGCGCGAGCTTCGCATCGGGACGGTAGGCGCTTTGCGGGTAGTTGTCGACGAGGTTGCGGAAATATTCACGCGCGTCGATCCATTTGCGGTTCTTGGCCGACTCGGTGCCGCGGTCGAACAGGAACTTGTCCGCATCGACGGTGCCGGGCGGCAGGGTCGACGCCTTCTGCGCGCAATTCACAGCAAGCGCCGCGAGGAACGCCAGGACGATAGTTCGCAATCCAGTCTGCCCGATCCGCAATCCCATGCTCTCGTTCCGCAAACCGCTCGATCCGAAATCCAGAATCATTTATTTCCTGGCTTCCATCCACTGCCACATCGCGCGCAATCCTTCTTCCAGCGTCACCGACGGCGCAAAACCCAGGTCGGCCCGCGCGCGCGTCGTGTCGGCATAGGTGTCGCGCATGTCGCCTTTTTGCGGGGGGTGATGATCGATCGTCACCTGGCGTCCGGACACGCGGGCAAGCAGGTCAAACACCTCGCGCAACGAGACGCGCGAGCCCCCTCCAATATTGTAGACGCGCCCGGGCACCCCGCGGACTGCCGCGTCTGCCGTGGCCTTGGCCGCGTCGGCCACGAAGGTAAAGTCGCGCGTTTGCAGTCCGTCCCCGAATTGCACCAGCGGTTTGCCGTCCAGGATGGCCGTAAAAAAGCGATTGAAGCCCATGTCGGGCCGCTGGCGCGGGCCGTACACAGTGAAATAGCGCAACGACACCGCCGGCACCTTGTAGTTGAAGTAGTAGAGGTAACAGAGCTGCTCGGCCGCCAGCTTGGTGACGCCGTACGGCGACACCGGCTGGGGCACCGCGGTCTCGACCATCGGGATCGCCACGTCGTCCCCGTACACCGACGAGCTCGAGGCATAGACGAGCCGTTCGATCGGCGTGCCGACGCACGCCTCGAGCAGCCGCTGCGTGGAGTCGATGTTGAGGCCGGTGTAGACCTGGAACTCCGCGCCCCAACTGCGCCGCACGCCGGCCTGTGCTGCCAGGTGGAACACGTGCGTGATGCCGTCGAGCAACTTCGGGAGATCGAGCTCCCGCAGATCGCCTTCGACGAACTCGTAGCCGTCGCGGCCGTGCAACTGCTCGAGGTTGCGCTCCTTGAGGGGCCGTGGATAAAAGTCGGTGAACGCGTCGATGGCGCGCACCCGCGCGCCCTGCGCCAGCAGCCGTTCGCTCAGATGCGAGCCGATGAATCCGGCGCCGCCCGTGACCAATGCTTTCATGCGAAAAGGTCCCTCACTCGTTCGGGCATCCGCACCGGCCGCCCGTTGCGATCGATGGTCGCGTGCACGGTGTGCCCCGTCGCGAGCACCGCCTGGTCGATGCGCCGAATGACTTCGTAATCGAACTGCACGCGCACGGGCGACAATTTCCGTCCGCGCGTGCGTACTTCCACGTCATCGTCGTACTTGGCGCCCTGCCGGTAATCGCAATGCGCTTCGATCACCGGCAACTGGATGCCGGCTTCTTCTTCCATCGACCGATAGGTCCATCCGGTATCGCGCAACCAGTCGGTGCGGCCGACTTCGAACCAGATCAGATAGTTCGCGTAATAGACCACGCCCATCTTGTCGGTTTCGGCGTAGCGCACCCGCACGTGTGACGTCGTGGTGCGTTCGGCAGGGCCGGCCGACGGACCAGAGCCGGGCGAGCCCGATCGGTTGCCGAGTGGAACGCTCATGCGCGGGCGGCCGCGACGGCCTTGTCCTTGATCGCCCTGGCGGCGCTCTCGGCATTGCCGCCGCCGAAGATCGCCTGGCCGGCGACCAGCCATTCAGCCCCGGCTTCGACGACGGATGCCACGGTGGTGAGATCGACGCCACCATCCACTTCGATTGGCGCCGGGTTGCCGGCGCGATCGAGCAGCGCGCGGACGAGGCGAATCTTCCGGAGGCTGTTCGGAATGAATACCTGCCCGCCGAAGCCGGGATTTACCGACATCACCAGCACGAAATCGACGTCGCCGGCGATCTCTTCGATGGTCGTCACCGGCGTCGAAGGATTCAGCACCACTCCCGCCTTGGCGCCAAGTTTCTTGATCTGCGTGACCGTGCGATGCAGGTGGGGCAGCACTTCCACGTGCACCGACACCATGCCGGCGCCGGCCTCGATGAACGGCTCGATGTAGCGATCCGGATCCGTGATCATCAGGTGCACGTCGAGCGGCAGCGTGGTGGCCTTGCGCAGCGACTTCACCACCGGCACGCCGATGGTGATGTTGGGCACGAAGTGGCCGTCCATCACGTCGACGTGAATCTGATCGGCGCCGCCGCGGGTCGCGGCTGCAATCTCGGCGCCCAGGTTGGCGAAGTCAGCGGCGAGAATCGAGGGCGCGAGGTGAATCGCCTGTCCTGAGCGAGATGTCATGCGAGCCTCGCGAGCACGGCATCGAGTCGAAGGGTCACCGGCTCACCTCGAGCCCGATCGGATCGCCGGGATGCACCTGGTGGCCGCCCTGCGGCGTCTGGCGGACGACGACGCCGGGGGGAATGGTCGTCGCCACTGACTGCGCCGTGATTGAGACGCGAAACCCGCGCGAACGCATCACGTCGGCGGCGCGATCGCCGTTGAGGCCGATCAGATCCGGCATCACGTAGGTCGCACGATCTTCGCCGCGGTTCACCAGCAGCCGGACCTCCGAGGTCTCGGTCGTCGGCGGCGGATCCTGCGCGACGATCACGTCGGGCGGATAGAGCGCGGAGCGAATCTCTGACACTGGACCGATGGAGAGGCCCTCCTGCGCGACGCGGATCTCGGCGGAGCGCTGCGTTTCACCAAGGAGGTTCGGCGCCCGCGCGATGCGAGGGCCCGCGCTCAGCCACACCCGAATGGTCCGCTGGCGCCTGGCGCCGGCGCCCGGCATCGGTTCCTGCCCGAGCACGGGCGCTCGCTCCGCTGCCCCTCCTGATTCCCCTGAAGGACGGGCTCGCGGCCCTCAAATCGACCTTCTCCGCGGGCATCGCTCCGATCAAGGTGTCACTCGGCATCGCCCTCGGAGCGACAGCTCCATTGGTTGCCTACGGCGTGCTGGAGC
>JALDXK010000107.1:0-13350 GCA_032155105.1 Acidobacteriota bacterium | reverse complement strand
GCGTCGTGCGGGACGCGGAGAGCACGCGCGAGGAACTCCGTGCCATCCTTCGGATGTATCCCGATTCGGTCGGCGAAATCCTGCGGCGCGATCCCAGCCTGATGGCCCGGGCCGATTACATGGCGGCGTATCCGCAGCTGGCGCAGTTCCTCGCCCAGCATCCGGAGATTCCCCGCAACGTCGAGTATTACTTCGAAGGCTACGCCGCCTGGCAAAGCCGCCATCAACTCGATCCTGAGTACGAAGCGCTCGGCGTGTTGCTGGGTGGCCTCGCCGGCTTCTTGATCATGAGCGCGCTCATCAGCCTGCTGGTGTGGCTGGTCCGCGCGGTGATTCAGCACCGCCGCTGGCTGAAGGCCTCGCAGGTCCAGGCCGAGGTGCACTCGAAGCTGATGGATCGCATGACGACCAACGAGGAGCTGCTGGCCTACATCCAGAGTCCGGCGGGCCGCCGCTTCCTCGAAGCGGCGCCGGTGAAACCGGAAGCCGAGTCGCCCGGGTTTAGCGCACCGGTCGGATCAATCCTCTGGTCGATGATGGCCGGCATCGTCTTCGCCACCGTCGGCGCGGGGTTCCGCGTGGCCGCCGGGACGATCGGCGATGACGTCCAGCGGGCGTTCACCGTCGTGGGCATCATCCTGCTGTCGTTGGGCATCGGGTTCCTGATTGCCTCGTTGATGGCGTTTGCGGTGTCGTCGCGAATGGGCCTCTTCCCGTCGCGGCAGACACAGTCGGATTCTGGCCATGCGTGAGTTCACGCTGACGGACATGGAACGCCTCGGCGCCTTCGACGAAGCCGAACGGACGTTCCAGATGACCGAGGAGGCCTTCCGCACGTTCTACGAGCTGACGGCCCGGCCGGTGCGCGTCTATCTCGCGCGCATGACGAACGATGAGCGACTGGCCGACGATCTGCTGCAGGAAAGCTATTACCGCTTCCTGCGGTCCACGGTGGCGTTCGAGAACGACGATCACCGCCGCCGCTATCTCTACCGGATTGCCACGAATCTCGTGCACGATCACCGGCGCCGGCCGCACGTCGAGGTCGCGGCCGCGGCGCTGCCGGAGCCGGCGCATGTGTTCACGGACCCCACCCTTGCCGAGCGCGCGGCGCGGCGTATCGACTTGCATCGCGCCATGGCGCGACTCAAGCCGCGCGAGCGAAGCATGCTGTGGCTCGCCTACGCGCTGGGGTGGTCGCACGACGAAATCGCGCAAGCGATCGGGGTCAAGACTGGCAGCCTCAAGCCGATGCTGCATCGCGCTCGGCAGCGGCTGGCGGGCTTATTGAAGACGGGAGGACGGTCGTGAATCGCATCGAGTGCGTGCATGAAGCCGCGGTCGTGGACGCGGTCCTGTCGGGCCAGTTTCCCCACCGTGCTGATGAGCGGCTCATCGCGCATGCCCACGAATGCGAGGTCTGCCGGGAAGTAGCGTCGTTGACCGCGCTGATCCACGACGATCATGAGCGCTCGCGCCACGAGGTGCACGTGCCGGCGTCGGGGCAGGTGTGGTGGCGAGCGGCGATTCGCGCGCGCCTCGAGTCCACCACAGCGTCGACGCGTCCGATGACGTGGATGCAGGCCATCACGGCTGCGGCCGCACTCGGCGTCCTGCTGGCCCTGCTGGGCGCGGCGTGGCCGATCGCGCTGCCGATGCTCGAGCGCGCCTGGACGATGGCCGCGGCGTTTTTCCCGAGCCCCGAAGCCGCCAACGCGATGGCCAACGGGTTACGTTTGAGCGCGTTCATCGGACTGATCGCGGCAGCGATCCTGCTGCTGGCGCCGCTCGCGCTGTATTTCGCGCTTTCAGATGACTAGAACGGTTACAAAGGTGACAGGGTTACACGGTTACAGGGTTCTCTGGGAACCGGATGAGAACCCGTATAACCGTGTCACCTTGTGACCTTGTAACCGCTCTTACCGTCGCAGCGGCTGATCGAGCATGTCCCATTTGTACGCTGCAGCGACTCGCTGCTGCAGTTCGGCGATCAAACGCCCGCCCGAATCGGCGTTGGCCATCGCCGCGAAACCATAGCCTTTGATCTTGTGCACGAACAGCAGGCACTGGAAGCCCCAGTTCGATCCGCCGTGGTTCAAGTACCAGCCCTCGCCGGTCTTGCTCATCTGCATGCCCATCGCGAAGGGACCGACGCCCACCGGGCTGGCCATCTCGTTCGCCATCGCGCGGTTCAGCACGCGATTCGACTTGCCCTGGATCGACTTCTGCAACTCGATGCCGAACCTCGCGAGGTCTGGTGACGTGGTCCACAATCCCGCCGCCGCCAGTTCCGGATAGACGTGCCACTTCGCGTCGCGGGCGGCACCGGTGCGATCGTGCGCGCGGGCGGCGTGGCGGTCGCGTTCAGCAGACAGCGGCTGTTCGTACGCGCTGTGCGTCATGCCGAGCGGCTTCAGCACCGTGTCGTGCATCATCTGATCGAACGGCCGCTTCATCGCGTCGGTCATCAGGAGCTGCACCAGCGTCACACCGCCGCCCGAGTACTTGAACGACGTCAATGGCGTGCGCGTGACGATGACCTTGCCGACGTTGGAGGGCGGCGCCCCGTCGAGAATCTGCACCAGCGACGGCACCAGTGCGCCCGGCTTGTAGCCCGGAAATCCGAAGCCGTCGTCGGTGCCCGAGGTGTGACTCAGCAGACCACGTAGGGTCACCGGTTGCCTGGAGGTCGCGTCGCTCGCCGGCACCTTCCATGACGTCAGGATCGTGTTGACGTCCTGATCGAGCGTGAAGCGGCCGTCTTGCACCGCCTTCAGCACCGCCATGGCCGCCACCGGCTTGCTGATCGACGCGGCTTGAAACAGCGTGTCGGGCGTGACCTTCGTGTTCGCCGTCACGTCGGCGAGCCCGTAGCCCTTCGACCAGTGAACCTCGAAGTCCCGGATCACGGCGACGCTCAGACCCGGCACGCCCATCTTCTGCATCAGGGCTTCGAGCGGCAACAGCGACAGCTCGCCGCTTGCACCGGCCTGCGGCCCCTCGATTGCCGCGATGAACGGATCGGGCACCTGGGCATGAGGCGCCGACACCAGCAGGAACGCGGTGAGTACGGCGGCTGCGTAACGCATAACACACTCCTTAGCGAGCGGCACGATCGGCGGCGTCCAGAAACGGGTAAAGTGTCGGCGTGCACCACCTGCGACGGATCCGAATCATACTCGTGCTGCTCCTGTGCGCAGCTTTCGGCCACGACGACGTGACGACAGCGTCGCAGGCGGCGTACTCGTGCACGACAGGCACACCCGGAGGCGGTCCCGACGCGGATCTCTATTGCATCGAGTTGCTGCCGGCGGCAGGCATCGACGACGCCTCCGGCACGGCGCACCTGCTCTCGCCGACTTCACCCTTTGGGGTCGCAGTCACCGCGGCCGGCGAACATCAATACGACATTCGCTTTGACGTGCAGGGCTTGCCGCCGCCGTCCGCGCTCGGCCCCTACCGAACCTACGTCGCATGGGCCACCACGCCGCAGATGCATCCGGTCGTGAAGCTCGGGGCCATCAGCAACGGCCGCACGACGCTGGGGAGAATCGCATTCGATCGCACCCTTATTCTGATCACGGCCGAAGCGTCCGCAGCGGTCACGGAGCGGTCGGGACGTCTTGCCCTGCGAGGCACCTCGGCGGCGGTGCGCATGCAGCCGCACGATCTCGCGTTCCTCCTCGCAGGACTGCTCGAGCGCACCGATGCACCGGCCGATGCGCATGCGCATCATGCGCCAGGTGCCACCGCGCCAGACGGCTGGTCGCCGCCGCCGATGCATCCGAAGGTGACCATGCCGCCGGCGTTGATGACGTTACGGCCCGACGTGACTCCCTATTCGCTCGCCAACGACCACGCCATTCCGCTCGCACGTCCGCGCGAGTTGCTGCGACTCGCCGACGGGGCGTCGCTCAGCCTGACCGCGGCGCCAGTGCGACGCGTGCTGTTCGGCCGCACGCTCACGATGCTGGGATTCAACGGCCAGTATCCCGGTCCGTTGATCCAGGTCGATCAGGAATCGACGATCAACGTGCACTTTGTCAACGGCACCGAGTTCCCAACCGCGATGCACTGGCACGGCGTGCGCCTCGACAACCGGTTCGACGGCGCGCCTCACGTCACGCAGGATCCGGTGCCGCCCAACGGCGTCTTCGACTACACGATTCGGTTTCCCGATGCGGGCATCTACTGGTATCACCCGCATCATCGCGAAGACGTATTGCAGGATCTCGGGTTGTACGGCAACCTGCTCGTGCGATCGCGCGACCCGGGCTTCTTCGCGCCCGCTAACCGTGAAGAGATCCTGATGCTCGACGACCTGCTGGTCGGCGACGCGGGGCTAGTGGCCTATGGCCGCGAGGCCCCGACGCACGCGTTGATGGGCCGCTTCGGCAACGTGCTGCTTGTGAACGGCGAGCCGAAGTGGACGGCCGGTGCGCGCCGCGGCGAGGTGGTGCGGATCTTCCTGACCAACGTCTCCAGCACTCGCGTCTTCAATCTGTCGTGGCAGGGCGCGCGCACTCGTATGAAGGTCGTGGCGTCGGACCTCGGACGCTACGAACACGAATCCTGGGTCGACAACGTCGTCATCGCCCCCGCCGAGCGCTTCGTGGTGGAGGTGCGGTTCGAGGACTCCGGCGAGGCCAGGCTGGTCAACCGCGTGCGCGCGATCGATCACATCCTGGCGCAGTTCTTTGAAGAGTCGCACACGCTCGGCGCCGTACAGGTGTCGGCCGCCACCGCGAAACCCGATCACGCCATCACGTTCAACCGTTTGCGCCGCAATGCCGACGTGATCGCCGAGATGGACCGGTTTCGGCCGCAGTTCGACCGTGCGGTCGACCACGAACTGTCCATCACCCTGGAGACGGGCAACCTGCCGTTTCCACTGAAGCCGCTGATGAACTTCGAATCGGTCTACCGTCACCCGGTGGAGTGGAGCGGCACCATGCCCGAAATGGACTGGGTGGCGACGGGCAATGCCGCGCGATGGATCCTGCGCGAACCGGCGACGTCGCGGGAGAACATGGATATCCGATGGCGATTCCGCGTCGGCGACGTCGTCAAGCTGCGGCTGGTGAACGATCGCCGCGCGCTACATGCGATGCAGCATCCGATTCACATTCACGGCCAGCGGTTCCTGGTCACCGCGGTCAACGGCGTCCGCAACGAGCACCTGGTGTGGAAAGATACGGTGCTCGTGCCGACGGGCTTCACGACCGACGTGCTGCTGGAACTGTCGAATCCCGGCAAATGGATGTTGCACTGCCATGTGGCCGAGCACATCGAGACCGGCATGCGCATGGTGTTCGACGTCGATGCGAAATAGGAGATCGTCATGAAGAGACTCTCGGTGGTCCTCGCCGTCCTCGCGGTGCCAGTCCTGATCGGCGCGCAAAGCCCGAGCGCGTTTCCACCCGCTGTTCAGGCGGTCATCGCTGTGCCCGACACGCGCGTCGCGCTGCAACACGTGCGCGTCGTCGACGGCACGGGCCAGGCCCCACAAAACGATCAGACGATCCTGATCGACAACGGAAAGATCGTGTCGGTGGGGCCGGCCGCATTGGCGACCATGCCGGCCGGCGTGCGGGTCATGGATCTGAGCGGCCACACGGTGATTCCCGGCATCGTCGGGATGCACGACCACACGTTCTACACGACGCGCGGCCGAAGTGTGCAGCTTCAGTTCTCCGCGCCGCGGCTCTATCTCGCCAATGGCGTCACCACGGCGCGCACCACCGGCGGCACGTCGCCGTACCACGAGATCAACATGAAGCGGTCGATCGATCGTGGTGAGACGCCCGGACCGCGGCTGCACCTGACCGGTCCCTACCTCACCGGACCTGGCGGCGCGGGGACGATGGCGCAGATCGGAACAACTGAGGAAGCACGCCGCATCGTGAACTACTGGGCCGATGAGGGCGTAACCTGGTTCAAGGCCTACACCGACATCAGCCGCGAAGTGCTGCGCGCAGCTATCGTCGCCGCGCACAAGCGCGGGCTGAAGTTCACGGGCCATCTCTGCTCGGTGTCGTTCCGCGAGGCGGTGGCGCTCGGCATCGACAACCTGGAGCACGGGCTGTTCACGAACAGCGACTTCGTCCCCAACCGCACGCCGGATCGCTGCTCAGCCGACATGCGCACCAGCATCCTGAAGGTGGATATGGATGGTCCCGAGGTGCAGCAGACCATCCGCGAGATGGTCAGCCACAAGGTCGCGATGTCGTCGACCCTCGCCGTCTACGAGCTGTCGTATCCGGATCGGCCGCCGCTGGAGGATCGCGTGCTCGAGGCCCTGGCGCCGGAAGCGCGCGAGGAGTATCTCGCCGCGCGCAAGGAAACGTCGGCGCGCGCCGCGCAGTCGACGATGCCCGAGCTGTTTCGACGGGCGCAGGCATTCGAGCGCGCGTTCGTGAAGGCGGGAGGACTGCTCGGGGCGGGCGTTGATCCCACCGGCGTTGGTGGCGCGTTGCCCGGGTTCGGCGATCAGCGCAATTTCGAGCTGCTGATTGAAGCCGGCTTCACACCGGTGGAAGCCATCCAGATCATGACCTACAACGGCGCCCGCATTCTCGGTGTGGACAAGGAACTTGGGTCGATCGCGCCGGGCAAGCTTGCGGATCTCGTGGTGATCAACGGGGATCCGATCGCGAGGCCAGCGGAGATTCGCCGCACGACGATCGTCTTCAAGAACGGCGTGGGTTACGACTCGCCAAAGATACTCGCGTCGGTGAAGGGCCTGGTCGGCATTCGCTGACGCTGGCTATCGGGTCGCGCCGAGCGACCGCAGCAGGGTCTCCGCGGCCTTGGCGCGCGCGGCACGCTCGGCGGCGTCGGGTCGCTGGGATCGCGTCTCGCGCGGCAGCGTCAGGGCCAGCGGCGTCTGGCCGGCCGCATTCGTGGCATCGAACGCTGCGCCGCGTTCGACGAGGAGCCGAATCACATCCGTCAGGGCCGCGGCCGCCGCCGCATGCAGCGCGGTATCGCCGGCGTTGGTGACATCGGCGACACTGCCGCCGCGATCGAGCAACAGCCGCGATGCCGCCACGAGGTCAGCTTCGGCCCGGGGAATCTCGGGCACGTCGGAATCGGGAATGCCTGCTTTCATCACGTCCGACGGCCGCGCTTCTCGCGCCACTTCCCCACCGGCGGCGATGTGCAGCGGCCGGAGTCCATTCGGCAGTGCCAGCGACGGCGACGCGCCGGCTGCCAGCAACGCGCGCATCAAGTCGAGTTCCAGATACAGGGTCGCCACGAAGAGCGGTGTGGCGCCAATCAGTGGCGTTGGCAGGGCCCATTGCGATCCGAAGCGCCGCACCGGGCTGCCCTTCGTGATCCGCACATCAGGATTGGCGCCTCTCGCGAGGAGCGCGTTCACTGTTTCCGCGTCGCCGCGCAACACCGCGGCGTGCAACGCGGCATAGCCGGCGCCGTCCGCATTCAGATCGGCGCCGCGCTCGATCAACACCCGCGCGACAGGTCCGTTACCGGAGAAGGCCGCCAACACCAGAGCCGAGTTACCGTCGGGGGCGGTGTCGTTCACATCGGCGCCGCGATCGAGCAACAGCTTCGTCGACGCCACATCACCGCTGGATGCGGCGAATAACAACGCGGTACTGCCGCCGAAGTCGACCTGGTGCGCGTGCTCCTTCGCGGTCTTCACGCCATTCGGTCCCTGGTCGAGCATCACCGTCAACCGTCGCGACACGGTCCGCGCGCGCACGTTGGCCCCGCGATCGAGGAGCAGCCGGACGACGTCCGGATGCCGCTGCGAGACTGCCCACATCAGCGCTGTCTGCTGCCGCTCCCGCTCGGCCGCATTCACGTTGGCATTCCGCCCCAGGAGCGCACGCACTACCGCCACGCTACCGATGCGAGAGGCGCGCATCAGCGGTGTGACGCCGGTTGGCGATTCGGCATTTGGATTCGCGCCAAGTTCGAGCAGCCGCTCGACAACCGGCGCGTGGCCGTTCTCGGCGGCCAGCGCCAGCGGTGTGATGGCGAGATCGTTGGCGATGTCGGGCCGCGCGCCGGCGCCGACGAGCAGGCTGAAGACCTCGACGTTGCCGTGATACGCGGCCCAGTGCAAGGCAGTGGCGCCATCACCTTCAGTGGCGTTGACGTCGGCGCGCTGCTTCAGCAACGACCGCACCGCCGCGGTGTCGTTGCGCCTGGCGGCTTGCACCAGCGGCTGTGGGCCGGCCAGGGCGACCGTCGCGGCGGCCAGGGACGCGGCAATCGCGAGACGGCACGCGCGACGAAGACTTCCCAATCCGACGTGTCCGCCGAAGCGCAGAGCGCGGAGGTGGATCACAGGCGCGCTCCGTTCAATCGAGATTGAAGGCGCCGGTGCTGTTGCCATGGCGCTCGGTTGCAACGCCGAATGTATTGAGCAAGCTGACGTGCAGGTTCGCCAGCGGTGTGCCTGACGGCGCCTTGACGTGACGGCCGCCGCGCAGCTGTCCGCCGGCGCCGCCAACCAGCAGGATCGGCAGGTTCAGCGGCACGTGGCCGTTGCCTTCGCTCATCCCCGCACCGTAGAGGATGCAGACGTGATCGAGCAGCGTGCCGTCACCATCCGGCGTCTGGCGCATCTTGTCGACGAAGTACGAGAACAGCGACACGTGATAGTGGTTGATCTTCGCGCACTTCTCCATGCGCACCGGGTCGCGGCGATGGTGCGAGATCGGATGGTGCGCATCCGGCACGCCGATTTCGGGGTAGGTGCGGCCGCTGAACTCGCGTCCCATCATGAACGTCGTCACGCGCGTTACGTCACCCTGGTACGCCAGCAGCTGCAGATCGAACATCAGCTTGGCGTGCTCCTCGAACGATTCCGGGCTGTCCGACGGCCGGTTGATGACCGGCACCTCGGCGTTGTGGGCAATCGCACGCGCGATGCGCCGCTCGACGTCGCGCACGGTTTCGAGATACCCGGAGATCTTCGTTCGATCCGCCGGGCTGACGCGGCCGCGGAGGCTCGCCACTTCATCCACCAATGAATCGAGGATGCTGTCGCGCTCGCGCATGCGTAACCGGCGCGCGCCGGCGTCGGTGGTGGCGCTGTCGCCGAACAGTCGCTCGAAGGCGGCACTCGGCGACTGCTCCATCGGCAGCGGCGACTCCGGGCCGGCCCACGCGATCGTGCCGGTGTAAACGCAGCTGCGCCCGAAGTCGCACGTCGCACCTGAATCCACGGACTCGAGCGCGATCTCGAGCGACGGCAACGCGGTGTCCTGGCCGGCCGTCTTCGCAATCAACTGATCCACGGAAATTCCGGCGCGAACCGCGCGGCCTGGCGTGGTGTCGGTCAGAAACCGCGTGCTGGCATCCGCGTGATTGTTGAACTGCCGCTCGCCCGGCGGCGGCGGCGGTACGCTGTCGAGTCCGCTCAACACGAGCAGCCGATCGCGGAACGGCTCGAGCGGCTTGAGCGTGGTTGTGAACTCGAATCCCGCGCCTTCGGCGGTTGGATACCACTGGGCGGGAATCACGCCGTTCGGCACATAGACCGCGCCGAATCGCATCACCGGCTTCGCCGCCGTCTGCGCGAGGGCCGTCATGGCCGGCACCATGGAGTCGAGCAGCGGCAGCGCGACGCTGGCCCCAAGACCACGAAGCACGGTGCGGCGCGAGAGACTTCTCCTCGTGATGAACATGACCGGGCTCCCTACCCTCTGAATGCGAGGCCGCCAGCGGCGGCCTGCGTATCAATGCGCCGTCGCGAGCGCCGGCGCTTCCGTCATCCGGAATGGCGCGCTTCGAACGATACCGGAAATGATGGCCGACCAGCGGTGATCGTGCGCGGCGGCGTCGCGCGCGATCTTGCGAATCGCGGGCTGATCGCGGTAATCCACCAGCCGCCCCAGCGCATAGGTGAGCAGCTTGGCGGTAAAAGTCTCGACGAACTGATCGCGGCGGCTCGTGACCAGCGTGCGCACTCCGCGTACGCCGTCGATTCGCGTGCCGTCGGGAAACATCGCCGCCGGGTCAATCGCGATGCCGGCGGCCGTCGTGCGCCACTTGCCGATCGCGTCGAACTGCTCCATCGCAAAACCGAGCGGATCCATGCGCACATGACACGCCGCACAGGCTGGATTGCGGCGATGGGTCTCCATCTGCTCGCGCATCGATCGCTTGCGGCCGTCCTCACCCATCTCCTCGAGGTCGGGTACGTTGCCCGGCGGCGGCGGTGGCGGCATGCCCAGCAGGTTATCGAGCACCCACAAGCCGCGCGACACGGGCGCAGTGCGATCGGGATACGACGTCACCATCAACATCCCGCCGAGGCCGAGGATCCCGCCACGCCTGCCGTCGGTGAATGACACCCGCCGGAACCGCTCGCCGTAGACGTTGGGCACGCCGTAGTGTCGGGCGAGCCGTTCGTTGAGAAACGAATAATCGGCGGTCACCAGCTCGACGATGCTTCGGTCGGCGCGGAGTTGGCGGTCGACCAGCAATTGCGCTTCGGTGATGAAGGCGTCGCGCAGGTTCTCATCGAACTCCGGATAGACGATCAGATCCGGCTGCCACGTGGCGGCCTTACGCAGCGTGAGCCACTGACCGGCGAAGTTGTCGACCAGCGCGCGCGAGCGCGGATCGGCGAGCATGCGCCGCACCTGCTGATCGAGCACGGCCGGCTGTCCGAGCCTGCCGCTCGTGGCGAGCGACAGGAGCTGCTCGTCCGGAATACTGCTCCACAAAAAAAACGAGAGGCGCGAGGCCAGGTCGAGATCGTTCAACCGGTATGCGCCGCCCGCGGCGGCCCTCACGGCAGGCGCTTCGATACGGAACAGGAAGTTGAAGCTGACCAGCATCCGCTCGATCGATGTGCGAATGCCTTCTTCGAATCCACCCTGCTTCGAACCGGATCGATAGAAGGTCAACAGCGTCTCGATGTCCGCGCTCGTCGGCGGTCGCCGATACGCTCGCCGCGCGAGCGTGGTCATGATGCGCCGCGCGCAGGCGGCGTCGTCCGCCGGCCCGGAGGGCTCTGCGACGTCGCCAGCCGCCCCGGAGGGGCGGCAGGAGAACACCCTGCGGCGGCTGGCCGTGTCCCCCGGGCCACCAGCCTCGAAGGGCCCCCGAATCGTGACCGTGTCGACCGCTGCGTAGCCATCGAACTGCTCGTCCGAGCCGCGGCCGAAATCCACCTGGATCGGTTGCTGCACGCCTTCCGGCTCCCATGGAGCATCGACGAACGACGCCGACACCTGGTGAGCCCCGGCGGTCACGGGCACGCGCACCTCGAGGCCCACGTCAGCGGCGTGCATGTAAAGCTCGTACGGCGTGTCGCCGACGATCTCGCCGTTCCACGTCAGCGGTCCCGGCGTGCCCTCTGCCCCGCCACCGACGGTAAAACGTTTAACGAGCGAGCCATCGAGGCGCACGTCGAGTTGCTGCGGCGTGCGCATGCCGATGATGTAGTCGTAGACCTGCCGCCGCAGGCGCACCTTGAAGGCGTATTCTCCGTCGCGCGGAAAATGGTGGCCCACCGCCAGGCCGCCGCGCGATCCGAACGGCAGTTCCTCGCGGGCGCGCGAGTCCTGCTCCAAAAGTCGCGGCACCCGGTAGACGATCGACGTCGCCGTCGCGTCCGCCGTGCGATCGCCAACCGCCATGCGGCTGATCTGTCGCGCCGCCGCGAGGTAGCGCTCGAGATGCGCCGGCGACAACGCGAGGCTCGCCGCGACGTTATCGAAGCCCTCGTCCGCTTCATCGGGAAGCAGCAGCGCCGCGGCGTCGATCTCGAGCGACAGCAGATCGCGAATCGCGTTGGCGTACTCGGTACGGTTCAAGCGATGCGCGCCGACGCGTCCCGGTTGCGGAGCGGCCTCGGCGGCGGCATCCAGCGACGTCTGCAGCCACGCGGTGACGGCAGTGGTTTCCGCGCTGCCCGGACGCGGCCGAGTGGCCGGCGGCATCTGGCCGGTGCGAATCTTGTGGAGGACCTTCTCCCACGTTTCGGCGTTGTCCGCCAGCGACGCGAACGTAGCGGCCTTCAAGCTGAGGCCGCCGGTCTGCGCGCGATCGTTATGGCACGCGACGCAATGGGTGTCGACGTAGGTGACGACGTGAGGCGGCGGAGCAACGCTGGCGGCCGGCAGCTCGGGCGCCGGTCGTGGTGCGGTGGCCACGTCGACCCAGGCCATGCACGACACGGCAAGGAGGACGGTTAAAATCGCTTTCTGCATCCGTCTGGAGCGAATGATACACCCCCGTGATACCGTGCGGGCCGATGGCTTTCCGACACTTCGCCGTGGCTCTCGCGTTCACGCCGCTATGGCTCCAGAACCCCGCCGGTCCGTCGCCGGAAGAACAGGCGCGCATCGATGCACAGAACGCGGCCTTGCGCGAAATCGTGAAGCAGGCGCCGAAGCTGCCGCTGCAGTCGGGCGCGCTCGACGTGCATCCCCCTTCGCCAGGGCTACGGGGGACCAGCCCGCCGGCCACACCAGGCTGGGCGCTCGGCATGGTGTCGTGGATCGCGGCGGGACCAGACGGTCTGGTCTATCTCCTGCAGCGCGGCGAGAACGCCGACCCGGTGATCGCGCTCGATCCTACTGGCAAGGTCGTGCGTTCGTGGGGCAAGGGCATGTTCACCACGCCGCACGCCATCCGAATCGATCCACAGGGCAACGTCTGGACCACCGACGCCGCCAGTTCGAAGGTCTACAAGTTCTCGGCACTTGGCGCGAAGCTGCTGGAGATTGAAGTCGGTGGCCAGCCCGAGCCATGCAACCGATTCTGCAGCACCACCGACGTGGCGTTTGCGCCCAACGGCCATGTCTATGTTGCCGACGGCTATCGCAACGCGCGCATCCTCGAATACACACCGCAGGGCCTCAAGGTCCGCGAATGGGGAACGGCAGGCACCGGCCCGGGGCAGTTCCGCCTGCCCCACTCGATTCAGATCGACAGCGCCGGCGAGGTCTACGTCGCCGATCGCGAGAACGGACGCATCCAGCGGTTCGATCTCGAGGGCCGGTATCGCGGCGAGTGGTCGCAGTACGGCAAGACGTTCGGCCTCAAGATCGATGGCGATGGCATCTGGTTGTCGAGCATTCCGCGCGGCCCCAACTCCGCGCCTGGCTGGTTGATCAAGGTCGAGCGCAAGTCAGGGCGCGTGCTTGGCGCGGTGGACTCACTCGGCAATCACGGCATGGACGTCTTGCCGAACGGCGAGCTGCTGTCGGCGCCCGGTCCCGACAACATCCCACAACGCTTCCGCGCGCGTCCTTAAACACGAAGGACACGAAGGACACGAAGCCGGCGCGGTTCATTGGCGGCGCTTCGCACCGCTGCGCGGATAAGCGACCGCAAAAAATGAGTCGCGAGGATGTGCAG